>JAIEEY010000501.1 GCA_029067205.1 Lachnospiraceae bacterium | reverse complement strand
CGCACCATCGATACATAAATATGACTGCATTGATTATTTTCATGTGGATCAACATTTCGGCGGTGATGAAGCGTTGGCGGAATTGTCCAAAGCACTGCATGAAAATGATATGAAATTGATTCTGGATATTTCCATCAATCATACAGGTGCAGCGCATAAGTGGTTTAACAGGGACAATGCCTTTTTTGACTCTTCGGAGGGAGCATATCAAAATAAGGATTCAAAGGAAAGAGGTTACTATTTTTTTGAAGAAAACAGTGACAATTATGTATGCTGGTGTGGAGTAAAAAATCTGCCGACGTTAAATTACCAGTCCGAGGATTTAAGGAAAGTAGTATACCAGGATGAAAATTCTGTTTTGCGGAAATGGCTGAAACCGCCCTATTCCATTGACGGATGGCGGTTTGATGTGGCGGATGTGTTTGCCCGGAACAATGAGGTGCAGCTTGCGCATGAGGTTTGGACACAGATCAGAAAATGTATCAAGGAGGAAAATCCGGACGCATATATACTGGCAGAAGACTGGGGGGACTGTGCAGGGTATTTGCAGGGGAGTGAATGGGATTCGCCCATGAACTATTTTGGCTGCGGACGTGTGATACGCCAATTTTTGGGACTTCCGGATCTGTTTTTGGAGAGAAATGAGATTTTAAAGAAAGTTCCATATCGAATGACAGCAGAGGATGTTCAGAACCGAATTATGCAGCATTTGGCCAAGCTGCCTTATGTAATATGGCAAAACCAGTTTAATCTGCTGGATAGTCATGATGTTCCGCGAATCCATAATTATAAAACGGTGAATCAAGATGAGTATCGAGGAGCAGTTATCCTGCAATTTATGCTTGTTGGGACACCGTCCATTTACTATGGCGATGAGGTTGGAATAAAAGGGGATATATACGGTGACGAAGGGTATCGCTATCCGATGCCTTGGTCACAAATTCCATGCAGCAATGACACTTATCGGCTTTATCAGAAATTAGCCCATTTGAAAAAGGAATATAAAGCATTAACGGAGGGTGGAATGAAGTTCCTGTATGCAAAAGGAGATATTATTGCAGTAGCCCGTTTTTATGAAGAGGAAGTATTCGTAGCCATATTATCTGTGAGCGATCAGGAACAAAAGATTCGTCTGCCTTTAGGAAGCGTTGGAGCTGCCAGGCCAAAAGAAAACAGGGATCTCTTTGGTAAAGAATTAACCTATCGGGCTTTGGACGGGAGAAGTATATGGATGAAGGTTGAGGCACATCAGGCGTATCTTATGGAATGTATTGGAATTGTAGAAAGTATGGGGAATTGAAATGAATGAATATTATCGGATACAGGCAGAGCCTGTGTGCAGGAAGGAAAATATAGTACAGGGTGACTGCTATCGCATAAGTGTATTAACAGCAGGGCTGATCAGGCTGGAATATGCGGAGCATGGGAAATTTGAAGATAATCCGACACAGGTTGTATGGAACAGGGATTTGGGAGTGTGCGACTACCAGATAGTGGATACAAAAGATCATTTGGAAATTCTCACGGACAGGATACATTTGCATTATGATAAAAAGCCTTTCAGCCGTAACGGACTTTCTATTGAAGCAAAAGACTGTTTAGTTCCTTATGGAAATGTATGGCATTATGGGGATCATAATAATTTGTTTGGCGAAAACAGTCTTAAGGGAACAGCAAGAACCCTGGATAATGCAAACGGGGCAATACCGCTTGAGGAAGGTCTGATTGCCATAACAGGTTATACAGTACTGGACGACAGCAAATCTTTGATTATCAGAGAAGACGGCTGGGTGGAAATACGTAAGGAACCGGAAGAAGATTTGTACTTTTGGGGATATGGAACGGATTATCTTACCTGCATACAGGATTTTTACAGGCTTTGCGGAAAGACACCGATGATTCCAAGATATGCGTTTGGTAATTGGTGGAGCAGATATCACAGGTATACGGAAAAAAGTTATCGTGAATTGATGGAACGGTTCAACAGGGAGAAAATTCCGTTTTCTGTTGCTGTCATTGATATAGACTGGCATTTGGTAGATGTGGAGGAGCGATACGGAAGCGGTTGGACGGGATATACATGGAATCGGGAATTGTTTCCTGATCCGGCCGGTTTTTTAGAGTGGCTCCACGGGCAGGGACTTCATGTTACATTAAATG
>JAIEEY010000500.1 GCA_029067205.1 Lachnospiraceae bacterium | reverse complement strand
ATAATATTGTCAGTATTTAGTAAAATTGACGATATTGACTATATCGGTCTGAGAACAAATTGCATTTTAGAGATGACTTATATGGTTACTTAAGGACAAAAATACAGTTAGGAGGGTAGAAATGCTTGTATTTGTCGGGAAAATATTTTTTGTTACTGGAAAGAAATGAAGATATGTATTGACTTTGCGAGTCATAGAAAAACACTAAAAAAAATATAGAAAAGGACAAAAATACAGTCAGAAAGGGACAAAAACACAGAATATTTTGGGTAATTATCGCTGTTCAAAAAATTATTCTACTTGCATTATTTCCTGTATAATGGCAGAATAAACCTGTAACCGCAAAAATACTTCACAAAAGAAGGTAGACGATGGAAAATAGAATTGCAGCTACTACATATGACGCAGACTTAGGTACATACAGAAAGTCAAATTATCTGATAAAAGCAAAATATAAAATGTCTCTGACCAGCGAAAAACTGTTTGCCATTTCGTTATCCAGACTGAGGGAAAATTTTGAAAATGGCGGAAAAATGAGTGTAACCATAACAAAAAGTGAACTCAGAAAGCTTCTGGCAAAGCAGGATAAGGATGGGAACAGTGTTATTGATGATGGAAATATTTACAGGCAGCTATTAGAAGCTGCAAACAGTCTTCATTTATTGGCAATCTATATTCAAAATGACAGTAAAAAGCATTTTCATATAGAAAATATATATCATACAATCAATTATAATGACAGCGATCTTTATTTTGAGTTTAATCCCAATATACGGAACTATGTGATAGAGCTAAAGGACAATTTTACAGTGTTAAATCTTCCTACAATGCTTCGATTCACTAGAAATTACAGCTATAGGCTTTATGAGATCTTAAAAAGTAAATGTTATTATCCCAGATATGTTCCGATCGAACAGAGGACTGATAAATTTCAATTTCGTCTGGATTTGCTAGAATTGAAATTTACGATTGGGGTACTTGACGCAAAAGATGAGAAAGTCATCAAGTTGTTTAATTCCGAAAATCCGACTATGGATACATATAAGAAGGCCTACGATATATTAAAAAAGGACGATGAAGGAAAGACGAAGGACAGGAAGGTAAAATATGATACTTGGAAGGACTTTAAAACAAGAGTATTGGATCCTTCTGTGGAAGAGATTAATGAAAAGACAGATATCCATGTTGAATATATTCTTGGTAAAGGGGCAAGAGGCAGAGTTGTAGATATCGAGTTTCATGTGGATCTGTTAAAGGATATCCCAGTCTTGGAATTGAAGAAAAAGACTGCAGAAGAAATTGAAGATTTTCTGGATGATATGAGGATGATCATGCCGCTGGTTATCAAGACAAAGGATTTAAAGGCGATCGCAGAGGCATCTGATTATAATATTGATAAGATTAAGAATGCAGTCAAACTATATCAGAACGCGGGAAATATTGAAAATGTAGTTGGTTTTTTGATCTCTGCAATTAAGGAGAATTATACAAAGATTTCCAGGACAAAAAAATGGGAGGTATTCGAAAAACAGGATTATGGTGATATGGACGAATTTGAAAATCTGATATTAGCCAATAATGTTCAGATGAAGCTGTCTGATGTGGAATGATGGGGAAACGGATATGAAATATATCCAAGGATATGAATTGTGCGGAAATCATGTCCTTGGATATTTGTCTATTTGTTTAAGAGACCGTTAAACCGATTTGCAAGTATTTCAATTTTGGAGCGCAGGGTTTCGTCTTGAATAATGATGTTTTTTCCTGTTTTTAATATATTAAACGAATTTTCGAACTGTTCTATTGTCTGTTCGAGCTTTGCTATTGTTTCAATTCTCCTTAATTCGTCTGCTGTAATTTCAATGTTTCTTTGTTCCCGCTGCTTTTTATCTTCTTCCATTTTTTCAATCTTGGCCTGAAGATTTGCACGCTCTTTTTCGGCTTTTTCCTTTGCTTCCTTTAATTCGCTGATTTCATCTTTTATAATATCATCAGGCGATGATACACTTTTCTGCTCGAGTTTCTCTACTTGTTTTGTAAGTTCATCGATCAGACTTTCCTTTTTTCTCAACTCATCTTCTTTTTGAGCGAGTGATTTTTGAAGCTCTTTTGCTTCTGCTTCCTGTTTTTTTATGATTTTCAGATTTTCTGAATTTACTCCGCCATCCCGCTGTATGATTTCCAGTATTCTTCTTTGGGATTCCTCTGATAACACGGAAAAATTGGAGGCGTCATCTATTTTGATTTTTTCTTTATTAAACAATTCCTGCAGTTCTGGAATGAGCTTGGCCGTATTCGTATATTTTGTTACCTGCCGTGTAGACATCTTTGTTTTTTCGGCAATCATTTTGTTGATATTACTGTATTGCGTGTCTCCCTGATCCCTCTTAAGTTCATAAAGTTCCTTTAATCTTAAGATACTGTCTCTTTTTTTCTCCTGACTTTCGTCGCGGTCCTCTACATTTGCCGCAATCAGTGCTATTTCTTCATCTGTTTCGCTGTCAAATACCATTATGTGGCTTGGTATCCCGCTTGGAAAATGGGTTTTGTATTCTTCCTCTGTGAATAAAACGATTGCGCGCCATCTTCTCTCTCCAGATATTAATCGGTATCTGTTCGTATTTTCATCTTTTGTAAGACAGATGTTATGTAGTAATCCTGTGGACAGGATAGATTCTTTCAATTGTTCTATGTCTTCCTGAGCATATCTCTTATTCAGGGGATTGATGTCAATTTTATCCCGATGAATGTATTGAAAGTTGAAATTCTGCTTGGCTTTCATATCTTTCAGTGTATTGCTTTCTGTTATTTTAGTGCTGCTTGCCATACCTACTCCAAAGCTTTTTTTCTTTGCTGCCATCATTTGTCCCCTCCTTTCTTAGATACTAATAAGTTTTTCATTTTTTTATAGTGTTTGTTGTCAATCAGATCCATATAGTTGAGTAGTTCTATATAGTCATTGAGTGCAGGACATTTTCTGTTGTATGTGAAGAGTGGCTGGAATGCGGTGTTTGCTTCTGCTACAGCTATTAAATCTCTTATGGCAATTGGTATAAAAAGGTCACCGAGCTGTTCTTGGTAACTTCCGCTCATTCCAGTGAATAGATTAGAGGTCTTGCTTTTTATTTTTGTAAAGAAAACACCCATAAATTCTGTATTTTTTTTGAAATTTGTGTTTAATTCTATGACTAGGTTAGCAAGCTTTAGTACGCCTTCATACGAAAAATTGTCTAAGCTTATGGGCGTTACGACTTTGTCGGATGTCAATATTGCGCAATATGATAAATAAGTCTTGAAAGGTGAGGTATCTATAAATATGTAGTCATAATCTTCCTCTATCAGTTTTATGTTTTTTGCAAATATTAGTTCTATTCTATCGCTTTTATCACTTACTTTTTCTTTTGTGCCATCATATATTTTGTAAATAACATCACACATTTCTTCAGAGGAAGGAAGCATATGTACATTTGTGTAGTTTGTCTGAACAATAAATTCCTGCATGCTTTTTTTTGCATACATTTTTTCACAAAAAAGATGTTCGTAATTCAATTCTTCAATATCGTCTTTGATGCCAAACATTCTTGATGTATTTGACTGTGGGTCTAAATCGATTATTAATATGCGGTATCCGGCCAGACCTAATAACTCTGCCATTGTACAAACAGATGTTGTTTTACCTACGCCACCTTTAAAATTCATAAATGTAATTTTTTGCATTCTTATATCCCCCCTTGCGTGCTCCTGCAC
>JAIEEY010000050.1 GCA_029067205.1 Lachnospiraceae bacterium | reverse complement strand
GTCATATCCTCACTGACCTGTGATGTGACAAGGTCGCCTGCCAATATGATAAAATCCGGATTCATTTTTCGAACGGACGCAATCACTTTATCATTTTTATTGCCATACACCTTATTGTGCAGATCCGATATCAACACAAACCTGCATTCTTTTGATAAGTTAGGAAGTGCAAACTCCTCCCGCACTGTCACAAACCGGTTTCCATCTATGATTCCAACCGCCAGAAATGCAGTGCCCAATATCACGATGATCAGTACGACCGCTCCAAATATACTTTGCATATTCTTTGTTTTCTCCTGCTCCAATGAGTCTTTCACTCGCGATTTCTATACTAAATATTTACTCAGCACCCTTCTCAGATAGTCAATGAAAACCGCCTTCTCCACTGGCTCAGAGGCAATGATCGGCATTCTGCCAAGTTCCCTGCCCTCAAGGCTATAACTGATATATCCGACCTCTGCTCCCTTCTCTACGGGCGCCACCACAGCATCTACATATTGATAGCGCTTCTCGATCTGATTAAAATCAGCGCCTGTGACGTCAAGATACCGGAATGCGCCTTTGGGTTCCACCGCGAGCCGGTCCGCCCTGCCCCTCGCTACTGGCAGGTCGCCCAATGCCTGTTTATTCTCATCCACATACAATCTGGTCACTGCAAAACCGTATTCCAGCAGAATCTGTGCCTCAGAAAATCGCACTTTCGGATCCGGCGCACCCATAATAACAGCGATCAGGTCAATGTTATTCTTGCTTGCCGTGGCGCTGAAACAATATTTTGCCACGCTTGTCGAACCTGTTTTCAATCCTGTTGTCCACTGATACTGCTTTAGCAGCTTGTTGGTACTCGCCAGTGTGAAAGTCTCGCTGCCCCGACTGGTCACATGGGTGATATCTTCCATCCATATCTGGGTGTAATTATAGACTTGTGGGTACCTGGTAATCAGTTCTCTCGACATGATTGCCACATCTCTTGCAGTCGTATGATGTGCACTGTCTGAGCTTAGTCCACAGCAGTCAATAAAATGTGTGTTTACCATGCCGAGCTGAGCCGCCTTCTCGTTCATCATATTGACAAACTCCGCCTCGCTCCCCGCGACATACTCTGCGAGAGCCACCGACGCGTCGTTGCCGCTTGCCACTGTGATACACTTGATCAGTGTATCCACAGTCTGTACCTCTCCCTCATCCAGATAAACTTGCGAGCCGCCCATTGACTTGGCATAGGCACTCGTGAGCACCTCATCCTCCGGCTTGATCCTGCCCTTTTCGAGAGCCTCGAATGTGAGGAGCAGTGTCATAATCTTTGTAATACTTGCCGGGCTCCGCATCTCATCGGGATTTTTTTCAAACAGAATCGTGCCTGTTGACGCCTCCATCAAGATCGCTGATGGTGACGACAGACTGACAGCTGTAGAATTTATGGTAGTATTTTGTGCTGTTTCCTCTGCAAAAGCTGTGTTTTGTGCCAAAACGGCAATGAGCATCACCGCCGCTGCGATTCTATATATTTTTTTTCTGACAGATTTCATAAAGCAGACCTCATACCTTACTTATATGAAATCTATGCCAGACTGCCACGTTATATGACTCTTTATTAGACACTGCCGCATTCTGATGACACAACAAGCAGGGAGAATGCTTTCCCTGCTTGATTCCAAACTTCCACAATTACCTTCCTGTCAGTCGATGATAAAAATCAACGATCTCTTCTTTCTTTTCATACAGACCTTCTCTTGTCTCCTCATCAAGCTTCACCGACATCGCAAAATGATAACCAAAATCGATCATGCCCATTGCAAAGACCAGCATAATAGTCCTAATGCCCCACATTACAGGATATCTATCCACAAAACTGATGACTTTCTCGAACAGAAACGTGATAATGATCACTGCATACAGCCCCCACGCCAGTGTGCTTTCCAGACAAATCATGCCTTTATAATTGCAGAACTTGTCATTATAGTCCCACCACACTTCGCCGAAAAGCTTCATCATAAGCTTTGCCACCAGAAACTCAAACACTGTCGCAAGCAGTGCACCGACTATGTACAATGCCACAATATTATGTGCAAACGGATGCAGGATAATGTATCCAAGTGTCGCCCCGACACCATAGATCGGGCAAAACGGTCCTGTCATAAATCCCCTGTTGGTCAGTTTCTTATTACAAAGTGAAATGTATATCGACTCGACCATCCAGCCAATAACGCTAAACAGGAAGAAGCATGCCACAAGATGATACAAATCATATCCTGCCAGTTGATACCTGCTCATCCATAAAGATATTTTCTCCAAATCCCTCACTCCTCATATACGTAAAAATCCTTGGCATAATCACAGCCAAGGACTTTGATTCAATTAATATAAATTAATTATATTTGCGCTTTCTAGCTGCTTCAGACTTTTTCTTACGTTTTACGCTTGGCTTTTCATAATGCTCTCTTTTACGGATTTCCTGCTGAATTCCGGCTTTAGCGCAACTTCTTTTAAATCTGCGTAAAGCGCTATCCAAAGTCTCGTTTTCTTTAACGATTACATTTGACATGCTATCACACCTAACCTCCCTCCAGCCTCTATTATTGTGTGCCAGACTGTTCGGGTATACTTAATTGCACATTTTGATTATAACACAAATCAGGCACACGTCAATAGTTTTTTTAATATTATTTATTTTTTATTCAGATCATAGTAAAATATGTACTGCTGCAGGATTCCGCTGTTTTTCCCATATCGCTCAAAAGGAAACCCATTTGGATATTGCGCCGCCATTACTTTATTGATATGCGTATCCCTCGGAAACGCATCCGTCTGGTGCAGCGCAAACAGACAGACACAGTCGGCAACCTTCACGCCAACACCATACAATCTCAAAAGCTCCCTCTTTGCCGCATCGTAATCCATCGAGCGAAGCTTCTCCAGATCAACCTCACCATGGTATATGCTGTTCGCAATTTGACAGATATACTTGCTCCGATATCCTAATCCACAGGCATACAAATCTTCCAGGGAAGCACCCGCTAACGACTCAGGTGTCGGAAATTCAAAATATTCCATGCCATTTACAGATGTCCTTTTCTCACCATATTTCCCACACAAGATCCCGATGCACTTGCGTATTCTCTTGATATTGTTCTGTTGGGAAACAATAAAGGAAATGATCATTTCCCACAAATCCTGATTGAGGATTCTGATTCCCTTTCCATACTCTGCTGCTGACACCAAATACGTATCATCCTTGTCGATACTGGCTATAATACTGGCATAGTCTGTTTCCAGGTCGAAGTAATCTTTCCATACATGAACATACTCTTCCTGCGCACAGTCAAATGTAATACAGTCCCCATCCTGTGCTGCCTCAAGATATTTGCCAAAGGCGACAAGACGATACCGATTGTCACCGCACTTTTCCATCCTGAAACACTGACCGGACTCACAGATCTTGGACAGGGAAAAATTATGATTCTCTATTGTTACCATTGATTTTTATTCATCCCAATTGTGGTATACTGCCTGCACATCATCATCCTCATCGAGCATGTCAAGTGTCTTGTTCAGGTTCTTGACCGCATTCTCATCAGTGAGTGTGACATAGTTCTGCGGTATCATTGTGACCTCAGCGCCCGCCATCTCAATCTGATTCTCCTGCAGTGCCTTGTACACCGCGTCAAAGTCATCCGGCGCAGTCAGAATCTCAAAGCTGTCTTCCTCCTCCGAGAAATCCTCTGCCCCTGCGTCGAGTGCCACCATCATAAGATCGTCCGCGCTCATCCCGCACTCTTCCTTGTCAATGATGATCTGTCCTTTTTCGTCAAACATGAAAGAGACACATCCCTGCGTGCCGATACTTCCATTGCCCTTTGTAAATGCACTTCTGACATTTGCCGCTGTCCTGTTCTTGTTGTCCGTCAATGCCTCAACAATGATTGCAATACCACTTGGACCGTAGCCTTCATATGTAACATGTTCATAATTTACTGCATTGCCGTCCCCTGCGGCTTTCTTGATGCCGCGGTCAATTGTGTCATTCGGCATGTTGTTTGCTTTTGCTTTCTCAATCACCTGTGCAAGTTTGAAATTATTTGCCGGATCGGGACCGCCTTCCTTCACTGCCACTGCAATCTCACGTCCGATGATCGTAAAGATTTTTCCCTTTGCCGCATCGTTCTTTTCCTTCTTGTGCTTAATGTTCGCAAATTTTGAATGTCCTGACATTTTTTATTTCTCCTTTATCCCTATCTCTTTATTTATCTTCAGAAGAGCCTTCCTCCTGCCATGATCCTGGCCGCTCCTCTTGTTCCAGCTTTCTCACCAATACTGATTGTATCACATTTTTCTCCACTTTTACAATCTTAAATGTATATCCGTCGATCTCCACCTCGGAATTTTCATCCTCGTCTGGTATCCGGTCAAGCCTGGATATGAGATATCCGTTGAGCGTCTCAAACTCCGTCTCGCCAAAAGAAATCCCAAAGCGCTCCTCCAGATCATCCAGCTTTGTCATTCCCTCAATGACATACTCGTTCTCGCCCTTCTCCTCAATGTAGTTCTCTTCCGGATCGTATTCGTCCATGATATTTCCCACGATTTCCTCCAGAATATCCTCCATCGTCACAAGCCCTGATGTCTGCCCATACTCGTCCATGACGATTACCATCTGATTCTTCTCAGACTGCATGCTTCGGAACATATCATCAATATTCTTGGTCTCGGGGACAAACACAGCCTCCCGGACAAGCCCCTCCACCGTACCAATCGGCTGATTGAGTCCCTCGTCGGAAGTATGTATCCTCATGGCATCTTTGAGATACAGAACGCCCATCACATGGTCAAGGTTCTCCTCATAGACCGGATATCTGCTGTTGCTCTCCCTAAGCATAAAGCCAAGTGCCTCCTTAAACGGTGTCGTGCTGTCCAGTGCCATGATATTGTTTCGGTGTGTCATGATATCACTTGCTTTCTTGTCGCCAAATTCAAAAATGTTTGTGATCATCTCCACCTCACCGGCTTCAAGAACACCTAATTCGTGTCCTTCATTGACCATCGAGATGATCTCCTCTTCCGTGACATCTGTCTGCTCGTCCGTATTTCTCAAACCGCAGATCCACAGCAGACCGTTTGCGGAAACTGCAACAATTTTCGTCAATGGATAAAGAGCTGTCCTCAAGAATTGTATCTGGCGTATAAAACAGTATGCCCACGCATCCGGATATTTCTGCGCTATCTTTTTCGGCAGCAGGATTCCGAATGTCAGCAGCACATACATGAGCAGAAATGCGGCAAGAATCAATGCTGCCCATCCTGGCACTACACCATTCACATCCTGCAGAAAAGATAACTTCGCAAGTCTCATCTTAAGCGAGGCTGACCATCTTGGCAGAAAAAAATATCCCATCACCAACTCGATCAGCGTCGTTATCATCTGAATGGAATTGACATATATGGTAGCACGCTCAATGATGCGGCTCAACAAAATCGATTTTTTGTCCTTTTCCTCCTCCGCCCTGCGCTCAATCTCCTTCTCATTCATGAGGTTTATTGCCTTGTTAAAACCGACGAGAACTGCCTCAATAAAGAGCAGAACCAAAAACAATATCATACTACAGGCCGAAGCCCCTCCATCGTCCATCTCTTACTTCTCTCCTTTATATTTTTATACCCCTTGCGTGCTCCGGCACGCATACCAAGCAATATTTCACCTTACACTTGTGCGCATAAAATGAGGCGTAACCCACTATTGGCAAGCTACACCTCTCTAATATATCATCTATATTTCCAAACGTCAATATCCAGGGAACAGTTCCTTTCCTTACAAGCAAGCCTTATGTATCAAGCTCAAGACTGATTTGCAAGGCTCTGTTGACTCTCTGCATAATCGGGGAGTCCAGATGACACACCTTATCCTTCAGACGTTTTTTATCGATTGTCCTTAACTGCTCCAATAGTATCACGGAGTCCTTCACCATATCGTAATTTCCTGCGTTTAGTGCAATATGCGTCGGCAGGTTCGCCTTGTTCATCTTGGAAGTGATCGCCGCGCAGATCACTGTCGGACTGTGCTTATTTCCCACATCATTCTGAATGATCAGCACTGGTCTGACTCCTCCCTGTTCCGAACCCACAACCGGTCTTAAATCCGCATAATAAATATCTCCTCTTTTCATAGTCATACACTCCTGTCAAATAAATCAATCCTGTATGCTACTATTTTTTCCATCAGAGAAAATTTTATACAATTATGATGCAGATTTTCAAATCTTATTCATAAATCAGTGTGTCGTCCATCTTATAGATTCTCGGTATCCGTTTTCCGATATCACAGGCAAGTTCATAATTAAACCTGCCTGAGAGTGTGCCCAGTTCTTCCATCGTAATGCATGCAGTGCCATCCCTTCCGATCAGCGTCACCTGATCTCCCACGCGCACCGGTGAACTGATATCCGTGATATCAATCATAAACTGATCCATACATACACGTCCAAGTATTGGCGCCCTATGCCCTTTTATGAGAACATGCCCGTGATTGGAAAGGCTTCGCGGGTATCCGTCGCCATATCCTATGCAGACCGTCGCAACCTTTGTATCCCTTGTCGTCGTATATGTACCTCCATAACTAATCTCCTGCCCTTGCGGAACCGTCTTGACATACACCACTCTTGATTTTAAGGAAAGCATTGGCCTAAGCTGTATCATTCCATCTGCCCGCACCTCTTCAGACGGCCATAAGCCATATAAGATAATCCCCGCCCTCACTGCGTCCATATTTGCCTCTGGTATCCCGGCGATCCCTGCACTGTTTGAGCAGTGTTTCATCGGAATCCTGACTGCCAGCTCACGCTCGATCTTGTCTGCATAGTCCTTGAAAAGTGTCATCTGATGATATGTCTTTGTCCTGTCAGCCTCGTCCGCTGTCGCAAAATGCGTAAATATGCCTTCAACCTCCAGCCCGGGAAGCCCTAAAATCCGCTTAACCAGTGCCACTCCTTCCTCATCAGGGTAGATTCCGATTCTTGTCATACCTGTATCAATTTTAAGGTGTATCCTGCATTTTTTTCCAGATATCACAGCAATATCCGACAGTTCCTTTGCCACCTCATACGTAAAGACTGTGGAGCGTATCCCCGCATCGATCATCTGCTCATAGCTGTATGGAAATGTATATCCAAGTGCCAGGATCGGTTTCTGTATCCTGTCTTCCCGCAGGGTAAATGCTTCCTCCGCCGTGGCGACTGCATAGCCCCACACCCGTTCCTCCTTTTCGAGTACCCGCGCGATATGGCTGGCGCCATGTCCATAACCGTCTGTCTTGATCACTGCTATGATCTTTGTCCCTGCGTCGATGTTTCCCTTAATACTCTCTATATTAAACTGCAGTGCATCAAGGTCGATCTCCGCCCATGCTCTGTCGTAATGTTTCATATTGTTTCTCCCTCTTTTTCTGTTCCTGACAGGGTATTTTTTATTTCTTTTTAATATCCCAGCCACATATCAGGTTATTTTTGTGCCGTCTGCTCCCTTGTCAATCTCTCTATCATTTATCTGCCACCCTTCCTTAATTCCTATCGTTTTACAAAAAGGAAATATTCAATTCTCTATATCCCCAAGCGCCTTGATGATATCCTGTGCCATAATATAATATGCAGACGTTTTCTCCCTTGCGATGTCCCCTGCAATACCATGTGCATAGGTTCCCATCACTGCCGCCTCGAAACCGCTGTACCCCTGTGCCAGGAGACCCGCTATGATTCCTGTCAGCACATCTCCCGAACCGGCCGTCGCCATCCCGTCATTCCCGCTGGCATTCAGATATGTCAGTTTTCCCCTTTTAGACACAAGTGTCCTGGCGTCCTTGCAGACAAGGGACACATCATATTTCCTGGTAAATGCCTTGCAGCTGGCGATCATATCCTTCTTGATCTCCGCAACCGGACACTGCACCAGCCTGGAAAATTCCCCGAGATGCGGCGTAAATATGACATCACTGTCATTTTTCCTGTATCCATAGGAAAAAAGCTTTAAGAGCCCTGCATTTTGTGACAAAAGATTCAGTGCATCCGCGTCAATGACCATCGGCTTGTCACACTGATTCAACAATACTTCCAAAATCGCCATTGCCTTTTCTGACATAGAGAT
>JAIEEY010000005.1 GCA_029067205.1 Lachnospiraceae bacterium | reverse complement strand
ATACTCTCCCACCCTTTTGCGGACAGTATTTCAGAGGTATGCAGGAATACATATCAAGCCGGACAAGGGTTGCTTATGCATACGATATTCGGGTGTTTTTTGAATATCTTCATGATAACAATTCTGTTTTTAAGAAAACACCAATCAAAGAATACCGTCTTGAAATCCTAGATCTGATCACTAGAATGGATATCGAGGAATATTTAGAGCACTGTACTTATTATACCAAGGATGGCAAAGAATATATGAATGATGAAAGAGGCAAGGCAAGAAAGCTTGCTTCTTTAAGGAGCTTTTACAACTACTTTTTCAGAAATGAGATGATAGAAAAGAATCCTGCTGCTCTTGTCCAGATGCCCAAACTACATGAAAAGGAAATTGTCAGACTGGATCCTGACGAGGTTGCCATATTGCTTGATACCGTCGAAACAGGAGAAAATCTTACGAAAAAGCAGTTACAATACCATGAGAAAAACAAATTGAGGGATATCGCATTGCTCACGTTGATGCTTGGTACGGGTATTCGTGTGTCTGAGTGTGTTGGTATCGATATACAGGATGTAGACTTCAAAAACAATGGCGTGAAAATACGGCGTAAAGGTGGATATGAAGCCGTTGTATATTTTGGGGAAGAGGTAGAGCTTGCACTCCTCGACTATCTCGAACAGCGTTCAAGCATAACTCCAGTTCAGGGACATGAGGATGCTCTGTTTCTTTCTATGCAAAATAAACGAATCACAGTGCGCGCTGTAGAGAATCTGGTTAAAAAATATGCTTCTGTGGTTACATCACTGAAAAAAATTACTCCTCACAAGTTGAGAAGTACTTATGGTACTACTCTTTATAGGGAAACTGGGGATATTTACCTTGTGGCAGATGTGTTAGGCCACAAGGATGTAAATACCACCAGAAAACATTACGCCGCACTCGAGGAGGACAGGCGCCGTCAGGCTGCGAAAGCCGTCACTTTGAGAGAAAAACGCTAATATCCCCGCTAATCACTTACAAATTCAGATGCATAATATGGAACAATAACATGGCTTCCGGCAATAATGTTATCAGAGTTCAAAGCATTCAGCTTCTTTACTTCTGTGACATAGTCACTGATGTCCTTGTAATGAGCTGAGTCAAAATTGTCATTGGCGATTGACCACAGGGTATCTCCTTTTGATATTTCGACACTCTTATAATACTTATAAGAAGACTGATGTTCCATATCATTTGCTTCTGTTGAAATTGATATAAACAGAATGGATATGGTTAAAATAAGGAACAGCGACAAGATCACAGCTATGATATGATATCTTACTTGTCTTTTGCGCTTTTGTCTGTTGATGAGTGCCTTTGTTGCATAATCTGTATTATTCATAGAACATTTCTCCTTTACAGTAAAATTTAACGAACAAAATTTCCAAACAATTATTCCGAACAGTTGTTTAAAACAAATTATACAGAACAAAGATTTGCTTGTCAATACTTATTTACAAAATTTCCAAACAATTTTTCGGAATATACGTTTTCATTTTTCTGTAAGGT
>JAIEEY010000499.1 GCA_029067205.1 Lachnospiraceae bacterium | reverse complement strand
CCGAAAGTATCGACGGTAACGCTCTGCATTACTTGATTTTCCAGCGGTCTGTCGGAATAATCGGTAGCTGTTTCAGCAATGCGGTTCACCACATCCATACCTTCTATCACCTTTCCAAACGCCGCATAAGCGCCGTCCAGATGCGGGCTTGTCTTGTGCATGATAAAGAACTGGCTTCCAGCGGAGTCGGGCATCATGCTTCTTGCCATGGAGAGAATACCTGGTGTGTGCTTTAAGTCATTTTCAAAGCCATTCTGCGCAAACTCCCCGGCGATGGAGTAGCCTGGGCCACCGGTTCCAGTGCCTTCGGGGCAGCCGCCCTGGATCATAAAGCTGTTGATGACTCTGTGGAAGATCAGACCGTTGTAGTAACCCTTATTTACCAGACTAATAAAATTATTGACCGTATTTGGTGCGATTTCAGGATAAAGCTCTGCTTTGATGAGATCGCCGTTTTTCATTTCAATCGTAACAACTGGATTCTGTGCCATAAGATATCTCCTTTTCTTTCATGTACTTTCGAAGACTCTTTACATATCATGTGCAAAGAAATTCGATCAGTACATTTCCTTTACATTTTCTTTATATCGATACTGACCTATTATACAATGAAAAGGGTATAAATGGTAGACTTCATCAAAAAAATTTCTAAAAAGATGCAACGAATTAGATATTAACTTCGAATATATATTAAGAATATGTCGAGAGGTATTTGATTTTACAGATACAGTGCACGGGAGGTGAGGGAGTGGATCAGGAGCAAAAATGGATTCGGAAGATTCAGCGCAAAAACTCACGGGAAGCCGCGGATTGCCTGATCCGGGCTTACTATGATGAGATATATCGTTTTGTGTATCGGCAGGTGGGAGACAAGGAGGATGCTATGGATCTGACACAGAATATCTTTGTGGCGGTGCTGCGCTCCCTGCCAGAGTATCGTCCAAGACGGGCGCGCTTTCGCACATGGCTTTATGCAGTGGCAAACAATAAAATCATTGATGCCCGCAGGAAGGTACAGATAGCCCAGGTCTCGGCATACTCGTTTGAGGAGTTGGAGCCTCCGGCAAATGATGATTTTGTATCCCGCATACAGGACAGAATGTTTCTGGCTCAGATTGAGAAGTATGTGTCTGGTCAGGCTTTGGAGCATCAGAAGGTTTTTCGACTGCGGGTATATGCAGGGCTGTCGTTTCCCGAGATTGCAGAGACCTTGGGAGAGCAGGAAACGGCGGTGAAGGCGCGTTACTATCGTTTGGTTGAAAAGATCAGAAAGGAGTTTTCGGATTATGAGGGGTAGGCATGAGGTTCAGAAGCAGATTCCAATGGAGAATCCAATAGGGGTTTCCTTGCCGTCGGATGAGGAAAAAAACAGGGCTGTTATGTGGATTCTTGATACTGCGATGCCGCAAAAGAACAGTGTCTGGCAGGAATTGTACCAAACGGCAAATGCAGTTGGGGTGCGCACCCTGTTTTTCGGTGTCGGTGATTGTTTCTTTTTGACAGTCGTTGTGCTGTGTGTCTGTCTGTTTCCGGCAGCGGCAATGATGGTCAAAATGGTTCGTATGGCACCATGCCTGTTTTTGCTTTCGCCGGCTTTTTATGCTCTGGCGCATTTCCTGACGATGTGGAAGGAATATCAGACACGGACGCTGGAGTGGAAACAGACGTGGCGCATATCGTTTCGGACGGTCATGGCGCTTCGTATGTTAGTGTTGGGGGCGATATCAGTGGTGGGAAGTATTCTGATCTGTGCAGTGTTGTGGAGCCTGTCAAAACAGATGGTGTCCTTTGTTTGGATGTTGTCGGTGGCGTTTTCGGCACTTTTCCTTTATGGAGGGACTTCCCTGTTCTGCCAACGCTTATGGGGAATGCGTGCTGTTGTGATGGTTCCGTTTGTGTGGATTTTAGTCAGTCTGGTGCCAGTGCTATGGGAGCCTGCATCAATCTGGCTGATGCAGATACCAGTCTATGTGTTTCTGCTTGTTGCAGTGGCGGGAGGGGGACTTTATTTTGTGCAGATGTATTATTTTGTTACTGCCAGAGCATTGAAAATGGGTGAGATATAGTATGAAGGGAGAATAATTATGCTATCTGTTGATCGTGTTACGAAATGTTATGGGGATTTCACTGCGTTGGAGGACATCAGTCTGGATTTCACGCAGGGGGTATATGGGCTTCTTGCTCCAAATGGCGCCGGAAAGTCCACATTGATGAAAATGCTGGCAACGCTGCTGTTTCCCACGAAAGGAAAGATCTTGTGGGACGGGGAAGATATCGTTTCCATGGGGGAGGATTACCGCGGGTTTCTGGGGTATCTTCCGCAGGATTTCGGGTATTATCCGAATTACACGCCGCGTCAGTTCATGCGCTATGCGGCTGCGCTGCAAAAGCTCGCACGTGCAGAGGCAGATCAGAGAATCAGTCATTTGCTCGAATTGGTAGGGCTGTCCGACGCCGCGGATAAAAAGTTAAAGAAACTTTCCGGTGGTATGCTGCAGCGGGTGGGCATTGCGGTTGCCATGTTAAATGAACCGAAACTTCTGATACTGGACGAGCCGACGGCGGGGTTAGACCCAGGGGAGCGGGTGCGGTTCCGCAATCTGATCCATGCGCTGGCAAATGACAGAATTGTCATTTTATCCACGCATATTGTGTCGGATATTGAAACGATTGCGGGACAGATCATCATGCTGCGCGACCACAGGCTGCTTTGTTGTGACACTCCTTCACAGATCTGCAGTCGCTTTCGGGGGAAGGTTTTCCAGATTCCGGCGGATGTACAGCTCAGACCGCACCAGCATGTCCTCAGCGAAGGACAGGGTGAAAATGGGACGGTATTGCGTATTTTGTCAGAAATGCCGCCGACGGATGGTGTTGCTGTCGCACCAACTTTGGAGGATGCGTTTCTTGCGATTTACGCTTCGGGAGAAAGAGAGTAGTTTTCAATAGGCTGCAAATTTGTTGATGGGAACGAAAGGAAAGAGAACAGCAGGGTAGTGGATTTTATAAAAGAAGGGAGTTCATTGTGGGACTGATAGCATATGAAGCAAAAAAAGCATTCTGTATTCCGGCGTTGTGGGGATTTTGCGCGTTGAGTTTTATATTTAATATTCTGCTGATTGCTGGTCAGGGTTATGAGCGGGACTATTTTAATCAGGAAAGAATCGCGGAGGAACAATCTGTTTTTGATACAGACGAAAAGGATAATGTTTTTGCGGGGTATGATACAGGGAAGTTAGCGGCATTTTATTCGGATATCGTGAAGGAATCGCCTATGGCGATCCGATGGGTGGAGAAAAAGTATGCCCTTTTGCAGCCGCGTGCGGAGCATCTTGCAGAAAGCGGTGCAGCGTTGGATTTTTATGCAGGTGATATCACGTATGAATCGCATCAGTTTCTCTTTAGTTCACTGGTGCGTGCGATACTTGCGGAGGGAAGCATCTGCGCAATGCTTATGGTTTTATATCTGATGGGTTATGAGCAGATGAACCACACAGCTGGGCAGGTATGTGTAAGCAGGACAGGGCGGCGGCTGTGGGTGGACAAGCTGGCGGCGGCAGTATTGTCAGCTGTGATTCTGTATTTTCTGCTGGTGGGCGTCACTCTGTTGGTATATTTTAATCTGTGGGATTACAGTGGTGTGTGGCAGGATAGTGTGTCCAGCAGGTTCAATTACTTGACAGATATGCTCTATACGCGGCCATTTCTTACGTGGCATGACTTTACGGTGGGTAAATATCTTGTAGCAGTTTTATCGTTAGGTGCGGCACTGGTGGTGGTGTTTGGTTTGATGGCTGCAGTTTGTGCTATGCTGTTTCGCAATGTATACGGTGCGGCATTGGTGCTTGCGCTGGTTCTGTTTGGAGGTATTGGGCTGGGAAGCCTGTTTTCACAGTGCAAGGCATGGGGAATGTATTTTATTACCACGATGCAGCCGTCGGCAGTCTGGCTCAGTGTAAATGTCTGGTTCACGGAATCAGGGATCAGTGCGTTTCTGCCATGGCAAGAGGTCATTTCAGTGGCGCTTCATCTGATGGTATGCAGCATCGTGGTTATGATATTGTTGAGGTGTTATATGTGTAAAGATATTATGTGAGTGTGCATATATGACGGTCTTATTATGAGAGAAATAATTTATGGAAAATGATTCTCTCAGCTTGATTAAAATGGATATGCATCTAAGGAAGTTGTCTATGCAATCTACAATAGTGTGGATAGAACTTTATGAGTACATAGAAAAGAGGAGTAGAAAGAGAGGAGTTTAAGAAATGAGACTATTGAGGTGGGAATTGCGAAAGATTGTAAATCCGGGCATTATAGCGGCGGTTGTACTGTTGGGAGTGGTGTATTATTTTTTATTTGCAGAATTTTATATACAATATTTCTGTAATGGGGCAAATGCGGAGGCGGAGTTTGCGCTGTCTTCAGAGTGGGCAGCTAAGTATGGTGTGACAATGGAAGCTTCCGAACGGGCAGAACTTGATGCGCAGTTTGCTGATGAGCTGGAAATTTTTCGGGAAGGACTTTTGTTGATTCCGGAGGCTTTAGAGGCGGGGATTGTGGATTATGGCAGCTTTTGTGAATATACGGACAGATATCTGGAACGCACTGTGGCGGAGGGAAATGTGGCAGATATGGAACAGGAGCGGCTGCGCTGGCAGATTATGGGTAGGACAAACTATTACAGGATTCAGGCATTGGAGCAGTTTATTGCTTCTTATGACAGGGTTTCCAGTGGGGGGATTGATGGAAGAGCGCAGCCAGATTATTATACAGCTGCCATGCGGCGGCGTGACAATGAATTGATGCAGTCTGAGCAGAAATATGGCTTTTTCCCGACTTGTGTCTATGACTCCACGCGGGAATATGGGCGGTATCTGTTAGTCTGGTGTGTGCTGAGTATTGTCCTGCTGCTTTCGCCAGTGCTGGTGCGTGACCGTCTGTGCAGGACGCGTGCGCTGCAGTGGAGTTCCAGCTGTGGGAGAACAATTCTGCGGACGCAGATGACGGCAGCGTGCGTTGTGGGATTCGTGGTTACGGTGGTGAATCTGGTCGTGTATGGAATTCCTTTTCTGCGGCAGAATCCGCTGATTTTCAAGGACTTTAGCCTGGAAAGTTTATGGGGCGGGGCGGCGCCTTGGTTCGACTGGACTTATGGGACGTATCTGATTGTTCTGGCAGGACTGATTCTGGTTCTATCCATGGCGACAGTACTCTTAACAGTATTCCTTTCTCAATATAGTATAAATTATATTCCCATGCTCCTGAAGGCATTGCCGTTGTTTGTCGTGTTAGGTCCTATGATCGGAAGTTGGGTGATGGATAATACCTTTTATTTTCGCGAGTTGTGGCAAGGGCTGCCAATTGGTGGATTCTGCGGCATGGAGACTGTGATGGCGGGGTTTCTTCTGGTATTGGGTATTGGGTTTTGCGTGTCAGCAGGCATGCGGCAGAGCAGGGCGGAACTGTATTAGTGGAGCTGCTTAAAACGGTCTGCAATCTCCTTTGCAGAGGAAAGGACAAAAGGATCCAATTCCTCTTTTGACAGATACGTATCATGTTCTATAATGTTTGCAGCACCGTTGGTATAAAAATCGAGAATAAAGCGCCTGCGCTCGGAACGCCGCTGTCGGGCGCGATATTTCCCAGAGCAAACATGTCTGTCGGTTCAATATGTAATTGTTGATAAAGTTGTTGTGCAACTCGTAAATGGATTATCCACGAAGCCATGATTTATATTATCCCATATCCCATCTCTTCTGCAATGGTGAACCAAAATGTGTTTTCATTGCAGAAGGCATCTGTATCAAGTGCTGTGATCAGTTCGCTAAAATTAGTTTCATATGTTTCTAAAAATTCTTCTGTCGGATGATCTGGATAGGGAGTTTCACCATACTGATAATATAGTTGTATTTCTTTGACAAAGGTCTCGATGTCTTTGGCAATATAGATCAGTCCCTGTGCGTCGCCTTCATACATAGTATCAAGGTAAATGACACGCCCATCGGATGCGGTACCGATAAAGTTTCCAACGTCATCTTTGGCGATAATCTTATAAGTCTGTCCGCCAAAATCCATTTGGAAAAAGTCCTGATTCTGTAAAAATCGGATAGCAAAAAAATCTTCGCTGGGTAAGGAAATATTTTGGTTCATTGTGTGCAGGTCTCCTGTATTTTGCAAGTGATATGACTGTAATATAGGATTCATTTTACTATATAATAAGGCAATAATCAATAGATAACATGTCTTGCGTTGCGCGTGTTCTGGTCTGAAAAATTCTGTTTGGGTAACATGCCGAGGAAAATGTGGATGTTATATCGCACTTTGTCAGGTTGTCATAACAGATAGGTTGTTATATAATGTGTTTAGAAATTAAAAAATAACATTACAGTTCCTTAGGGTGTGTTTGAAAAATAGAAAAGCTGCAAATGACTGGAGGCGTGGAAATGGGTAGTAAGATTGTAGTAAATTTAGGGATACAACAGTTTGATAAATTGATCGAAGAGAAGAAATTTTATATAGACAAGACAGGATTTATCAAAGAATGGTGGGAGGCTGGTTCGGATGTGACGCTCATCACGCGCCCGCGCAGGTTTGGCAAAACGCTTAACATGAGCATGGTCGAGTGTTTTTTCTCCAATAAATATGCAGGCAGGGGCGATTTGTTTGAAGGACTCTCTATATGGGGGGAGTTTCCTTTTCGGGAGCTGCAGGGGACATTTCCTGTGATTTTTTTGAGCTTTGCGGGTATTGAGACAGCGGAATATAAAGGAATGTTATATAAGATATCAGAGGAGATGACAAGACTGTATACACAGAACCATTATCTTCTCGAAGGAGATTTCCTGAGTAAAGGTGAGAGGGAGTACTTTGAACATATTAAGCCTGGGATGGATGGCGAAATGACAACGGGTGCGATCAGTATGATGGCAGGATTTCTATATCGCTATTATAACAAGAAAGTAATCATTATTCTTGATGAATATGACACTCCGATGCAGATGGCATGGCTGCATGGTTATTGGGATGAAGCGGTTCTTTTTTTCGGCGGTCTTTTCAGCAATACCTTTAAGAACAATCCTTATTTATACCGTGGATTGATCACAGGGATCACGAGAATTTCCAAAGAGAGTATCTTTTCCAGTTTGAATAATCTGGATGTGATCACTACAACCTCTAATGACTATGCAGCATTTTTTGGATTTACAGAACAGGAGGTTTTTGCTGCGCTTGATGAAGCGGGATTGGGAGACCAAAAGCAGCATGTGAAGAAATGGTATGATGGCTTTACATTTGGCAAGTATACTGATATTTATAATCCATGGTCAATTGCCTCATTTATTAAGAATAATGGCGAATATGGTTCTTACTGGACAAACACAAGCTCCAACGGATTGGTAAATTCACTGGTGCAGAAAGGAAATGCCGACATCAAGAAAATGATGGAGGATCTTTTACAGGGAAAGGATATTGTGACTGAGATTGACGAGCAGATTGTTTTTAACCAGCTTGACGGGGATGCGGATGCGGTTTGGAGTATGCTGCTCGCAACAGGTTATCTGAAAGTCAGGAATCTGGAATATGTCGGAGAACGAAAAGAAAAAGTATATACATTGGCGCTCACGAACATGGAAGTAGAGGGTATGTTTGAAAAGATGGTAAATGGTTGGTTCAAGGGTGATGTCAGGGTTTATTACAATGAGTTCATTAAGGCGCTTTTGACTGACAATGTCAAAAAGATGAACACGTTCATGAACAAGGTAGCCCTCAATACATTCAGTTCTTTTGACAGTGGAAATAAGCCTTCTGATGAAGCGGAGCCAGAGCGATTTTACCATGGTTTTGTACTCGGCATGGTGGTCAATATGGCTGATACGTATAAGGTGCGCTCAAACCGTGAAAGTGGTTATGGCAGGTATGATGTGATGATCGAACCGCTTGACAGGAGTGGGAAGGCATTTATCTTTGAATTTAAAGTATTAGATCCAGACGAGGATGAAGAGACATTAGAGGACACGCTTGCAAATGCGCACATGCAGATTGAGGAAAAGCAGTATGAGGCGGAGCTGGTTTCAGAAGGCTTTATCCCGGAGCAGATACGGAAATATGGGTTTGCTTTTCAGGGGAAGAAGTGTCTGATCGGATAGAGGATACATTACTTGGAGGAAGTTATGGCAGATTATATTTTGATCGTGGAAGATGACAATGACATCAATCATATGCTCTCCGATCTGTTGGGCGGTCAGGGTTATCGGACTGCGTCAGCTTTTTCAGGAACGGAGGCATTATTATATATAGAAAAGGAAGCGCCGTCAGCAGTGCTCCTTGACCTGATGCTTCCGGGAATGACAGGGGAGGAGCTTTTGTCGCGCATCAAGAAATTGGATACAGCAATCTCGGTGCTCGTCTCCTCAGCAAGGGACGACGTGCGCACAAGGGTGGAGCTTTTGCGTGCCGGTGCAGATGACTATGTGGTGAAGCCGTTTGATACGGATGAACTGCTGGCAAGACTCGAGGCAGTGTTGCGCAGGAATGGACAGGGAAAACAAAGCGGGAATGGTACCAAAGGCAAAACAAGACTGATTTATAAGGATATTGTGATGGAACCCGAGGATTTCAGTATTACCGTATCTGGACAGGAAATTACGCTTACGCGGCGTGAATATCTGATTCTTGAACTGCTGATCCGCAATCCGGGAAAGGTATTCACCAAAAACAATATCTACGAATCTGTCTGGAACGAGGAATATCTTGGTGAGGACAATGCAGTCAATGTACATATCAGCAATATCCGCCAGAAGCTTGCAAGGGCAAACAGTGAGGAGACCTATATCCAGACCGTGTGGGGGATTGGATTTAAGATGAAATAAAAAGATGATAATTTGAAAATATAGTTGATTGTTTCACTTATATTATAATGGAATACATTGAAGGTGTAAAGTGTTGGATAAAACTTTAAGATTTCTTTATACTTTTCCTAACGTTTCTAAAAAGAGCCATGCTAAACTAAATATATCAAAACAAATAATCTGGCATGTGCAAAACTTAAATTGAATATAGGAAAGGAACATAGAAATGAGTATGGAATATGTATTGAGAACACATAATCTGACAAAGACATTCGGGAAGCACAAGGCGGTCTATAATGTCAGCATGAATGTCAGAAAAGGTGACATCTATGGGTTTATCGGCAAAAATGGCGCGGGAAAGACCACATTTATGAAGATGGTGTCGGGGCTTGCCAATCCGACAGAGGGCATGATTGAGCTGTTCGGGAAAAAGGACGAACAGATGCACTCCAAGAGAAAAAACATTGACCTATTCGGAAGATCCAACATAGAATTACAGCGAAAACGCATCGGCTGTTTAATTGAAGAGCCAGGATATTATCCAAGTATGACGGCAGCGGAAAACATGGAAGTCGTGCGCCGGAATCTGGGGATAGCTGAGAAAAAAGTTATACCAGAATTGCTGCATTTTGTAGGGCTTACGGATACCAGAAGAAAAAAAGTAAAATATTTTTCGATGGGAATGAAGCAGAGGCTTGGAATCGCCATTGCCCTGATGAGGAACCCAGACTTTCTGATTCTGGACGAGCCGATCAACGGTCTTGATCCGTCCGGAATCAGGGAAATCCGCGATTTACTGACAAAATTGAATAGGGAGAGACAGATTACCATTTTGATATCAAGCCACATTTTAGGAGAGTTGTCAAAAGTTGCAACCAGATATGGCATTATCAGGGACGGTTCCCTGATCGAAGAGTTTGACGCGGAGGAGCTGGAGGACAGATGCAAGCGGTGCCAGAAGGTGGTTGTGGACGATACTGCCGCTGCGGCACGGATTTTGGAGGAAGGTCTTGGCATTAGAAATTATGATGTGCCTGACCGATCTGTGATTCGCATTTTCGAGCGGCTTGAGGAGGCAGCTGATATCAATAAGGCATTGATCATGGGCGGTGTCGCGTTGCAGGAAAGCATGTTAGTAGGACAGGATTTGGAGGGGTATTTCATGGATCTGCTTGGCGATGGCGCAATCGGGACAGAACGATAATTTATTGTAATGGAGGAATTGGTTTGAAAATGAATAATCTATTCAGTGCGGAATTATATAAATGGAAGAAGAGCAGAGGTTTTTATGTTTGTCTGCTGTCAGCAGTGTGCTGTATTGTAATAATCTGGCTGTCATTTCTGCTTGCAGATCGGATTGAGAGTGGGCAGATTGAAAATGGAACGATGGGTATCACTGTATCACAAGAAACACTTGAGGAAGGGCAGAGCGAAAGTTTCCTGGATGCGATTGGCATCATGCAGATCGTGCAGACCTTTATAGGCGGCGGATTTTCCACACTATTTATAGCAATCTTTATCTGCATATGGGTGATTGGCGAGTATGGGAAAGGCGCAGCCAAGAATGTAGTAGGAAAGGGGTATTCCCGCAACAGTATTTTTCTGACAAAATATTTTTCGTCTATTTTGATTTCACTGGTATTGGATATTACAATCGTCATAGCATCGGTGCTGACTGGCATGGCAGTGATGGGAACAGCGCGGATTGGGGAAAACTTTTTTAAGGAATGTCTGGCTTATGTGGGCGTGCAGCTGATGCTCAGTGCAGCATTTTCCGGCATTATTGCAGCCATCGGCGAATTTACCAGGAATCTGGCAGCTGGAATCGGCATCAGTATTTTATTGACGGCACTGTCCTCTACATTTGCAAATGGACTGGATCTGCTTTTCAAGGCAATGCACATTGATTTTAGGGTGAGCGCTTACTGGATTACCAATGTGATCGAGAACTGCCCGATTGAAGGAATTAATATCGATGTTGTGGGTAGTGCCATCGCTGTCACGATCATGTGGACAGTAATTTCACTGTTTGCAGGTATGGTACATTTTCATGAGGCTGATGTCTGAATGAAAATCGGATATGGAGGAGCGATATGCAGAATGTGCTTTATTGGATGGCCGCTTTACTTATATTTATGACATGTATGTCAGTTTTATTGGCGGCACGTCTTGGGCGATACAGGCGGCAGACCAGACATATGATAGAAGAGCTTTCGATGCTGCGGCAGGAGGATACCAATTACAGGCTATCCTCCTGTTGTCATGCCGGAAGAACACAGGAGATCATCACACTCTTTAATGAGATCGTGGAAAACTACCGCAGAGAGATGATCATATTAAAAATGGAGAACCGCACTTACAGGGAGAGTATTATGAGTATTTCACATGATATTCGCACCCCGCTTACCAGTGCAAAGGGTTATCTGCAGATGCTGTCAAAAGATACGATTTCTGATGATGACATGAAGAAACATCAGGAATATATCGCGACAGTGGAACGCCGTGTGGATGATGTGACCGACTTGTTGAACCAGCTTTTTGAATATGCGAGAGTCGAGGCAGGAGAGTTGGAGTTTGTCATGGAACGGATCAATCTGGCAAATCTGTTTCTTGATACGATTTCAATGTTTTATGATGACTTTTTAAATATAGACTATGAGCCCGTAGTCGATGTCCCGGCGGCACCCTGTTATGTTCTTGCAGACCAAAATGCACTTGTCAGAATCATTGAAAATCTGATAAAAAATGCACTTGTCCATGGAACAGGGGAATATCATTTTTCTTTGAGAACACATGATGGTCAAGTCTGCCTGCGCGTGTCAAACAGGACAGATCACATTGAGCAGAAAGACCTTGACCGGATATTTGACCGTTTTTACACGACAGACACCTCACGGACGCACAAAACGACGGGACTTGGACTTGCGATTGTAAAGCAATTTGCAGAACGCATGAACGGAGAAGTGTCAGCATCGCTCCAAGGTGACATTTTTATGGTGGATATTGTGTTCCAGCTTGGTTAAACTGTTGACGGGGTATTATTTTTACTATATAATTGTATTAAAAAAAATACAATGCTGAAAATAGAACAGGAAAAGTATTAGAAATCATTTGAAAGAATGGAAATACTTTTTGAAAAGGGGAAACGAATGGAAAAACGAAATTACAGGGCAAGGGCTAAAATCAACCTGGCACTTGATGTGTGCCAGCGACTTGAAAACGGATACCATGAAGTGAAGATGGTCATGCAGACAGTTGACCTATATGATGAGCTGGAATTTAAGATGAGAAATGATCCTGACATCATACTGTCTGTAAGCAGTAAGGATTATCTGGGGGATTTGGAAAACAACCTGATTTTTCGTGCAGCCAAACTCATGAAACAGCAATACAATATACAGCATGGTGTGGAGATTAAACTCAAAAAAAATATTCCTGTAGCAGCGGGAATGGCGGGCGGGAGCACTGATGCGGCAGTGACAATGCTTGCCATGAACGAGCTGTATGAGCTGGGACTATCCAAAGAACAGCTTATGGAAATAGCAGTAAGGCTTGGCGCTGATATTCCGTTCTGTATTATGGGAGGAACTGCTCTGGCAGAGGGAATCGGTGAGAAGCTGTCGCCGCTTCCGGCACCGCCAAAGGCTTTGCTGCTGATTGTGAAACCGCCGATCATGGTGCCGACACAATGGGTTTACGAACATCTTCAGCTTGATACGATTGGGCATCATCCAGATATTGATGGTATGGTTGACGCCTTAAAACAGGGGGATTTAAAGGGAATCACTGACCGCATGGAAAATGTGATGGAGACTGTGACGGAGAAGAAGCATCCCATTATCACGGACATCAGGAAAATGATGCTTGGAAACGGGGCGATGAATGCTGTGATGAGTGGGAGTGGTCCAAGTATCTTTGGTGTTTTTACAGAGGAGGATACAGCGAGGGCGGCAGCTGTATATGTCGATCAGACACTTAAGACAAAGGGAATTGATGCACAAGTAAACGTTACTGGATTTTATAACTAGGAGGGCAGATATGAGCATGATGAAGGACGATGAATATTTACCGCTCAGGGACGTGGTGTTCAATACACTACGGCAGGAGATACTCACCGGAAAGCTCAAACCCGGAGAGCGTCTAATGGAAATTCATCTGGCAAATAAGCTCGGTGTGAGCCGCACGCCAATACGCGAAGCCATCAGGAAGCTGGAGCTGGAAGGGCTGGTGATCATGATACCAAGGCGCGGGGCGGAGGTGGCACAGATCACGCTGAAGAGCCTTCAGGATGTCATGGAGGTAAGGCGTGCATTGGACGTGCTTGCGATTGAACTTGCTTGTGAGCGCATGGAACAAGAAGATTTAGACAGCCTCTATCAGGCGTGTGATAATTTCAAGGCAGCTGTCAAGACAAAAGATACAAGAATGCTTGCAGAGGCGGACGTGGCATTTCATGACAAGATTGTATTATCAACAGGAAATGCAAGGCTCATACAGCTGGTCAGCAATTTGTCAGAGCAGATGTACCGCTATCGTTTTGAGTACCTGAAAGATGCCTCGTCCCACGAGATGCTGCAGCAGGAGCATCTGGAAATGTACCAGAGCATTCTGAAAAAAGATAAGATCACTGCGGCAGATGTGGTGAGAAAGCACATCAATAATCAGGAGGAAGCCATTATCAAGCAGCTTCAGCTTGAAAAAGATGATCGGAGAAAAAATGTATAAACATTTTATTTATGTCCATACTTACTAATAGAAGCAAATGGGAGGTATGGACATATGTTTTTGTGGAAAAAATGGTTGAAAAATATATTGATGTTTTTTGGTGTCGTGTTGTGGGTTGGTGCACTTAGTCCTGAGATCTTTATTCAGTCGGGACGTAGTTGTATTCTAGATGAGAATGGCGAGGAGCTTACAGCTGAGGATGCAGAGGAATTTATGGAAGCGTATTTTTATGGAAATGCAGGTAAAAATGCAGATGACACAATAGAGATTCACTATAAATTTGCGTTGTTGGAATTATTTAACTAGACCTCGCAACAACGCAGGAGATAGAGTGTTTGAATTAAGGACACTTTCAAACTATTGATTGGTATGCGTGCCAGAGCACGCAGGGGGTATAACTATGACAAAGGAAGTGCTGGTATCGATACGCGGACTGCAGTTCGTTGACAATGAGGTGGGGCAGTCGGCTTCCGACGAGGAGCTTGACCAGATTGAGACAATCTGTCCCGGAGAATATTATTATCGCAACGATGCACATTATATACGATATGAGGAGATCATGGAAGATTTTCCGGAATCGGTCAGAAATATGATCAAGCTGAAAGGAAAAGAATTTTCACTCTGGAAAAAAGGTCCGATCAATGTGCAGCTGATGTTTTCGGAGGGGAAAAAAACCATGACAGATTATGCGACTCCTTTTGGAAATATCCTGGTTGCGATGGACACCCGGGAAGTCAATGTGATGGAGCGTGAGGACTGTCTGGAAATACATATTGCCTATGGGCTTGAGGCGAATTACCAGTTTATAGCAGACTGTAACATCACGATAGAGATTAAGAGTAAATAATAGGAACAATCAGAGATTGTTCCTATTATTCACTGCATTGGTTCCTGTGGATTGTCCCTGCGGATCTCATCGAGCAGGTGCTTCATGCGCCGTTCCATCTCGGAAAGTTCTCCAGAGTAATTGCGAAATGCATCAGTGGTCTCGTCAGGCGTTTCACCCTTATAGCAGATGCGGTGCTCCATACTTGCCCATAGGTCCATGGCAAGTGTGCGGAATTGTATTTCGACAGGATAATACTGCATTCCCTCAATGCGGTACACTGGTATGCCAAGGACCATATGATAACTCTTGTACCCGCTGTCCTTGGGATAGTGGATATAGTCACTTTCTTTCAGGATCAGTAAGTCTGTCTGAGTCTTTACGAGCGAGAGAATGCTGAAAATATCCTCCACAAAATAACAGATTACACGGATTCCTGCAATGTCTGTCAGGTTATCTTTTGCAGTGTAAGCTGTGACTGGGAGATTTTTGCTGGAAAGCTTTTTCTCTATGCTCTTTCTGCTCTTGATACGTGCCTGTATATTGTGGATTGGATAATCTCTGTATTTTTTTCGGTAGTCTTCATTCAATCCGTTCATACGGACTTCAAGCCTTGTCATGGCTTCGCGGTACGGTTCTACGAGCTGGTCGTACTCTTCCTGAGGGATACGCTCTGTTTTGGAAGGTGATATAAAAGAGAGAGTCTTTGGCGGTTCATAGATACCTTCGCTGTTCATTTCCTTCACTATATCATGCTGAAATTCATTTTTCCTTGCGATCAATATTTTCGCCCCCTGATGCATGCAGTTATATTGATATAATTGAATTGACCCCTTTTGCCACTCTAATATATTATGCACATTTTCGTGATTGTTTCATGCTAAAACAGAAAAGAAAGAATGTGCGTGAAGCTCCTGCATGCTTTTATTACTTCTATATATTCAATATAGCTCAAAACTGCAGTGAAAGCAATGAGAAATGTATAAAATTAACAAAAAATATATAAAACGGTCATACTTTTTGTTAATATTGTGTTGCAATGCAAAAAGGGGAAGGAAACATTATACAAAAACAGTGGAAAAGATATCATAGTTGGTGCTATACTATAGCTATGTGAAGGCAGAATGGGATAGGCATCAAAAATAAGGATTGAATATATTTGTAATTTGTAAAAAGGAAAGGATGGACAACACATGAAAATTGCATTGATCAACGAAAACAGCCAGGCTGCAAAAAATGCCATGATCTGCGAGACACTCAAGAAGATCGTAGAACCCATGGGACATGAGGTATTTAACTATGGAATGTACACTGCAGAGGACGAGCATCAGCTGACTTATGTGCAGAACGGTATTTTGACAGCAGTACTTCTGAATTCCGGGGCTGCGGATTTTGTCATAACAGGTTGTGGTACGGGCGAGGGCGCAATGCTTGCGTGCAACGCATTTCCTAAGGTGCTCTGCGGACATATCGAGTCACCGCTTGACGCATATCTGTTCTCACAGGTAAATGATGGAAACTGTGTGGCACTTCCGTTTGCGGAGAACTTCGGCTGGGGCGGAGAACTGAATCTGGAATACATCTTCGAAAAACTGTTCTGCACACCGGGCGGCGGTGGATATCCGAAGGAACGCGTCGTGCCAGAGCAGAGAAATAAGAAGATACTCGATGAGGTAAAGACCGTTACACATGCGGATTTGTGCGATATTTTACCCAAACTGGACAGAGAACTCTGCAAAGGTGCACTGAGCGGGGAGAAGTTCAAAGAGTATTTCTTTGCAAACTGCAAGTGTGATCAGATTGCGGCAGCAGTTAAGGAAATCATCGGGGAGTAATTAGGATGCTGTTAGATAAGATTTATTATACTGTGAACAGTCTTGATGGCGACTATGCGTATCTGAAGAAAGAGGACGATGTGTCGGACGAGCTAAAGTGCGTCGCGCGTGCACTGCTTCCAACGGAGATTACGGAAGGAACGCGGCTGGTCTATGAGATGATGGAATACAGTATTGTATAAATGGGTGGAATGATTAAGATGAAAAACGGGGTGTCGGACAGTATTGTAAAGGAGACCATACATATGGCATGGCCTGCAGTCTGTGAGTCCTTTTTCGTATCGCTGGCAGGTATGATCGACTCGCTGATGGTGAGTTCTATCGGCTCTTATGCAGTGGCGGCAGTGGGACTCACGACACAGCCAAAATTTATGGGACTGGCGCTATTTATAGCGATGAATGTCTCCATATCGGCGCTTGTCGCAAGGCGGCGTGGAGAGCAGAAAAAGGATGAGGCGAACCGGATTCTGCTGACGGCACTCCTGTTTATACTGGTGTCTGTGGCAGTGGTATCTGCGCTGTGCGTGGCGTTTGCCAACCAGATCATTCATTTCTGCGGTTCGGCGGAGGATACACATGACACGGCTGTTATTTATTTTCGAATTATCATGGGCGGCATGGTATTCAATGTGATATCCATGGGCATCAATGCAGCACAGCGGGGCGCTGGCAACACCATTATTGCCATGCGGACAAATATTACATCAAACGTCGTGAATGTGATCGGCAATTATCTGCTGATCAATGGTCATCTGGGATTTCCGGCACTCGGCATTCATGGTGCAGCAATTGCTACCGTGTTTGGTACAGTGGTGGCGTGTGTCATGAGTGTCTGCTCGCTGTTTCCAAAGGATAATTTTGTGAGCATACCGTATATAATAAAAACGCGAATAAAGACTTCTGCGGAGACTTTGGTCCATATTGTCAAGGTGGGGTATTCTGTTTTTATTGAACAGGTGCTGATGCGTGTTGGTTTCATGTCCACTGCGATGATGGCGGCGGGCATGGGAACAGATGCAATGGCAGCTCATCAGGTCGGTATGAATATATTGGGATTGACATTTTCTTTTGGTGATGGTATGCAGGTAGCTGCTGTGGCGCTGATTGGCAGAAGCCTGGGAGAGGGACTTCCTGACAAGGCGAAAGAATACGGAAAAGTGTGCAGGCGCATCGGTATGTGTATCTCGGTAGCACTTGCCGTGATTTATCTTTTCGGAGGAGAGACGCTCTACCGCCTGTTTTTCGAGGAGGACCATATTGTAGCCTATGGCGTGCAGATTATTCATGTCATTATTATTATCGTGCTCTTTCAGGTATCACAGGTTATTTACATGGGGTGTCTTCGGGGCGCGGGAGACACGACTTACACTGCTATCGCATCAACCATCAGTGTCACTGTGATTAGAACACTCTTTTCTTATCTGTGTGGTATAGCGCTTGGCTGGGGCATCACTGGAATCTGGCTCGGTGTGCTGGCAGACCAGATTTCGAGATTTCTGTTTGCCTCCATACGGTTCAAGGCAGGGAAATGGACTGGGATTAAAATATAATGCAGATTTTATGCAAGAAGTGGATGATATTGCAGAAATGAGTAGAAATGAGGAATTTCAAGAGAATGGACAGAAAACAACAGAACATAAGGCAGGATTATTGATGCACTTCACGGCAACAAATATGCAAAAGAATTATCAAAGTGATATAATTGACAGAAATTTGGACGCGGAAATTTGCTATAAAGGACACACTGCGCATAACGCAAATATTGGTGGATATACACGGATTGATGTACATGATAAGGGATAAAACCAAGTCGCCTGACGGAAAAGTGCAATGAGGAGAATTATGATAGTGGAAACAGTAACCGCATATCCATACCTATGACCACGCAGGAAACATATTCTCACGGACAGATGCGTAAGTGAATATGGTGTAAAGTGCTAATAAGAATGGTTTGAGAATGACCTTTGACTAAAATATGTACAAGCTGCAGGAGTAAAAGAGGACATTTAAAAAATTCGGCTGCTACTCCGACGGAATTGAGGTACAGCATTGGCAATAGCATGCATTATGAATATGATTATGCTGTCGTGGGAAGGTTTACATGGAAAACATTGGGATAGAAACTTTGTTATGTACACCTATTCCGTGAACAGAAATATAACAGTCCATACGAGGAGGATAGAGAAATGATTATACATATGCTTAGAGCACATAATGGAGATGCCTATGTTATTCAACATAAAGACTCCGAAGAAAAAAAATATAATCTCATTATAGATGGCGGTACAGCAGGCTCTTATAAAGGTGAGTTAAAACGTTTGTTTGAAACTGTTAATGAAGAAGGAATTGATGCTGTATTTTTGACACATGCAGATGATGATCATATTGGTGGAATACTAAAATTTTTTTCTCAAACGGAAAAGTTAAATGTGAGAAAGGTATATTATAATAGCGCCTGGTTACTGGCGTGTGAGTTTGGCATAGAGAAAGTCGGAAAAAATGAATTGCTGCTTGATATGAGTGATGTAAACCATAGTTACAGACAGGCAGTTTCATTTGAAGATATATTATGTAAAAAGGGTATCAATAAAAACGCCCAACTGATTTATGATGATGATGGTGTCTCTGACATTGAAATTGGTGATATTGAATTGAAAATACTTTCACCAACTTGGGATCAACTGGAAAAACTCAGTAGACAATGGGAAAGAGAAAATTACTCAGAAACAGATAATAGGGGAATGCAGTCAGACCATAAAAAGAAAATAAGAGAATTATGGGACAACAAGGAGCAGTTAGTAAATACAATCACTAATGATTCAAGTATTGCTTTTTTGCTTAAATATAAGCAGGATACTATTTTGTTTATGGGTGATGCTAATCCTGAGACAATACGAAAGGCTTTGCTCAAACGGGGATATGGCATTAATAAAAAAATAAGATTATCTTTTATGAAATTGTCTCATCATGGAAGCAGGCACAATATTACAGCAGGATTGCTTCAATTGATTATATGTAATAAGTATCTTATTTCTACAAATGGTACAAGGCATGGACATCCTGACAAAGAAACACTTGCCAAGATAATCAAGAATAGGAACAACAAAGATATAATATATTTTTATTTTAATTATGAGTACGGAGATATAATAACAGAAGAAGAGATGAAGGAATATAATGTTGTTTGTGAAGTCAAGAGAACATTTGATATTTCTGGAAATGGAGTTGAATAAGATGGATGAGAATATTGTAAAAATACAATTTGGTGATATGAGAGGTACTGGCATAGTAATTTATTCAGATAAAGACAATTTTGCAGTCATAGTTACTGCAAAACATTGTTTAAAAAAAATAGGCAATAATTTAAAGGAAATAGAAATCAGTGAATATAATGAATGCGAATTAATTAACTGTGTTGAGACAGAGAAAGATGTTGCATTTCTGCTATGTAGTAAGCTTCCTTATCAGGAAGTTTTATGGAAATTTGAGGATAATAATTGTAATGATATAACAAGCGCATGTGTAAAGGGGTTTCCAGCAAATAAAGAATCAGAAAAGGAAGAATATGAAGTTGAATTTACAGATATTAAATATATGGAATCACAAGAACTTTATATTGGAAAGTTTAACGAAGATATTGGCGAAGAAAAATCAAATCTAATGAATGGTATGTCTGGTTCGCCGGTATATGATAAAGAGAGCAAGAAATTGTATGGTATGTACTTGGGTTCGCTTGAGAAAAACTATAATTATAACGAGAATCGAATACTGCCTATTTCTGTAATATTCCGGTTGGCCCGCAAACACGATGTAATATATTTAAGGAAAAGAGTAATTCAGGGGGGATTAGGTTTATACAACAAATGTAAATATTTAAATATGCCGCCAAATGGAACAGAATATAAGGAACTGAATTTTTTGCTGTTGGGGAAGAGTGGTAATGGTAAATCGGCATTTATTAAAAGTTTCTTAAAACATAAGAATTTGATTCACTCAACAGGTGAAGGTCGAACGACCCGATTTAACTGCGAATATAAGATAATATATGGAGATCATGAAAGTAATAAAAAACCTTGTGTAACTATTAAGTTTTATGATAAAAGTATATTTGCAGATATCAGATGGAGGATGATTGAAGACGAAATAAACGAGATGAAGGAATTATGCGAATTTGATAAAATGTTTGGAGTACTTTGCTATGATAAAGGTTTCTTTTCGATAGATGAGTTTGATGAAGAAATTCAAGAAGAAATAATAAAAATTTTTGATGAAACCTTTAATACAGACAAAAATGAGAAA
>JAIEEY010000498.1 GCA_029067205.1 Lachnospiraceae bacterium | reverse complement strand
CAGAAAAGATCAGCTCCATTCCCTCTGGTATCGGCCATTTTACCCCGATATCAGGATCACTCCACAACAGTCCCCCCTCATCATTTGGGTGATAGAAATCCGTACATTTATAACAAAACTCTGCATATTCCGACAAAACCAGAAAACCATGGGCAAAATTCTTGGGGATAAAAAACTGTTTCTTGTTCTCCTCTGACAGAAGAACACCAAACCATTTTCCAAACGTATCCGACCCTTCCCGCAAATCTACAGCCACATCAAACACTTCCCCCCGCACTGCACGGACAAGCTTATCCTGCGGATACTGTTTCTGAAAATGAAGTCCTCGCAAGACACCTTTTTTGGAAGCTGACTGATTATCCTGCACAAATACCTGATCGATACCTGCTTCCTTGAAATCGTTATAGTTGTAGGTCTCCATAAAATAACCTCTGTTATCTTTCGATACCTGCGGCGTAACCACTTTGAGTCCCTCTATGGCCACCCCGTCAGATATGCATTCCTCTACTGTAATCTTTCCCATGTTCTCACAAATTCCTTTCCTTATTCTATACCCAAATAGCTGACATTCAAGTCTACCCTTCCCTTGATGCCAGCGACACTGCCGCTTGAAGTGTACTGCCACATATCATAGCGTCCAGTGTACAGAGGTGTATCCCGGTACTCCGCAAGCCATATCTTCAGCGAATCCATCTCGTCCACAAGCAGGTTATTGTAATACCAGTAACGGCTGGAATACACACCCGCATCCAGTCCGGCATTTCGAATCGTCCGACAGAACGCATTTGCAATTGCTGTTCTTGCCGCCGCGTCAAGATCGTCTGCCCTTCCGTTTCCTCCGGCACCTTCTATGTCAATATAAACTGGATAATCAATCTCAGTCTCACCGAGCAGGGAGACCACCATACTCGCTTCCTCGACCGCCTCCACAGGGTTGATCGCCTGTGTGAAGAAATATAAGCCAACCTTAACCCCCGCTTTCTTTGCCCCTGTCAGATTTTTATAAAAATAGGGATCCTCGATCAGCCATCCAGAAGAAGAACCTCTATAACCGCAGCGGATAATCGCAAAATCAACACCTTCCGCTTTCACAATCTCCCAGTCAATCTCACCATTCCACTTTGATACATCGATACCGAGCTTGACTGCATTCTCGCGCTCGTCCTTCTCCATGTCCAGCAGTGCCGTGTGCTGGGAATCGTCCTCGTCCTCGCTGTCAATCTTCTTATCCTTCGTATCCTCCTTGAGGATGTCAACCTCCGACTCCTCATGTACAAAAAGGTCAATATCATCGATAACCGTATAGGACACAATGGATTTTACCCTGACATTGACAGGAGATGCCGGCACCTTAAATCCCGGCTGATCATTTAGGGAAACTTTGTATTCCCCGGGTTTTATGTCCGAAATCAGTATGACACCGTCCTTGTCGTCATCGATATATACTCCAGTGTCTTCAACCGCCACGGCAAATTTCTCTCCTGATACCACATCGCCCTTGTCATCGACAATCTTCACCCTGATATCACGCTCCACAGAACTTGCCAGAACAGTGAGTCTGCGCACGGACTCACCATTCTCATCCACTTCATCATATGTACTCTGATTGGAACCGTTTGGCACTTCGGCATCAAAAAAATCGCTGTCCTTCATAAATGCCGATAAATCAGCGCCATGTACCCTTCCATCCGCTTCTATGATCTGATGGGAAACACTGTCTGTATTGCTTCCAGAAGCGGGATTCGAATTTTTACCCATAAGTTGATTATAATTCACCAGCACCACCGCTGTCATCACTGCCAGTATGGAACACAAAACAAACAGTATCCCGATTTTCTTCCCCTTAGAGTCCATTGGCAACCTCTACAAGATACTTTCCGTAATCAGTCTTCATCAGCGGTTCTGCGAGCTTCAACAGCTGCTCCCTTGTGATAAAGCCCCTCTTATATGCTATCTCCTCAATGCAGGAAATGTAAAGCCCCTGCCTCTTCTGAAATGCACAGACAAAATCCGCAGCATCGAGAAGGGAATCGTGATTTCCCGTGTCAAGCCATGCAAAACCACGCCCCATTGTCTCAACCGTCAATGTCCCGCGCTGCAGATATTCATTGTTGATGCTTGTAATCTCGATCTCGCCCCGCGCAGACGGTTTTACATTTCTGGCAATCTCGACAACATCATTGTCATAAAAGTAAAGTCCTGGCACTGCGTAATTGCTCTTTGGTTTTTCCGGCTTTTCCTCGATGGAGATAGCCTTTCCGTCCTTGTCAAACTCCACAACACCATACTCCCTCGGATCGCGCACATAATATCCAAATATCGTAGCACCACTCTCCTTTGCCGCGACACGCAGCAAAAGCTTTGAAAAGCTCTGTCCGTAAAAGATATTGTCGCCGAGCACCAGCGCCACGGAATCCTTTCCAATAAAATCAGCGCCAATAATAAATGCATCCGCAAGTCCCCTTGGCTGCTCCTGAACCGCATACTCCATATGAATCCCCAGCTGTTCCCCTGTGTCAAACAATTCCTCAAACGTTGGAAGATCGCGCGGCGTCGAGATGATCAAAATATCCCTGATTCCCGCAAGCATCAGCGTCGATAACGGATAATAGATCATCGGCTTGTCATACACCGGCATGATCTGCTTTGAAATCGCCTTTGTCAGCGGATAAAGCCTTGTGCCAGAACCTCCTGCTAATATAATACCTTTCATCGTCTACTCCTTTTATTCATTCTTCGTCATACAGGTGCCACATATGCCCCTGTGCATCATATGCCAAAGTGGGAACGCCCTACCTTCCGATACTGACGTTCCCTGTAACTTAACCTTATTATTTGTACATCTCAGCATAGTACTTCTGGTAATCGCCGCTTGTCGCATTCTTCATCCATTCATCATGATCAAAATACCACTGAATCGTCTGTCTGATACCGTCTTTGAACATTGTCTCCGGTTCCCACCCAATCTCTGACTTGATTTTATCCGGCGCGATCGCATAACGTCTGTCGTGTCCTTTTCTGTCCTCAACATACGTGATCAGATCCTTCGAGACAAGTTTCTTTCTTGGATCATCATCGGCTAGCTGCTCTTGAAGCGTTTCAAGAATGATATTGATGATCTCAATATTCTGCTTTTCGTTGTGTCCGCCTATGTTATAAGTCTCAAATAATCTGCCCTCTTCCTGCACCATGTCAATCGCCTTTGCGTGATCCTCGACATAAAGCCAGTCACGCACATTTTTTCCATCCCCGTACACTGGAAGATTTTTTCCCCGCAGTGCATTGTTGATGATCAGCGGAATAAACTTCTCTGGAAACTGATATGGTCCATAGTTATTCGAACAGTTTGTAATATTTGCCGGAAATTTGTAAGTGTCCATATAAGACCTCACAAGCATGTCCGAAGACGCCTTACTCGCAGAATACGGGCTGTGTGGCGCATATGGAGTAGTCTCATAAAAGTACCCGCCATCCTCCTCAAGAGAACCGTATACTTCATCTGTCGACACATGGAGAAACTTCTTGTCTGCCTGAAAACTGCCGTCAGGAAGCTCCCATGCCGCCTTTGCACAGTTGAGCATCACGGCTGTGCCAAGTACATTGGTCTGCACAAATACTTCCGGATTCTTAATGCTCCTGTCCACATGACTCTCCGCCGCAAAATGAACCACCCGGTCAATGTCATTCTCCGCAAAAATCTTTGCGATTGCTTCCTTGTCCGTAATGTCCGCCTTGATAAATGTATAGTTATCCCTGTCTTCTATATCTTTCAGGTTCTCAAGATTTCCAGCATAAGTCAGTACATCCACATTGATGATCCTGATCTCTTTATCATATTTTCGAAACATATAATGAATGTAGTTTGATCCGATAAAGCCCGCACCGCCAGTCACCAAATAAGTTCTCATCAAATGTATACCTCCACATGAAATTTAATCGTATATCTCATTTTATCCTAAATTTGGCAATAATGCAACCCTAATACCCTAAGTAACTGTAGTTCAGGTCAACAGCCGTGCTGATCCCGCTGATCTTACCCTTGCTGGAATACTGCCACATATCATACTTTCTTCCTGTATATGTAGGTGCCGCGGAATACTGTGCGAGCCATATCCTGCTGCTGCCAACCGCACCCATATTCAGTTTGTCCTCAAACCACGTTTTTGATGCATAAATTCCAGGTTGATATCCTGCACTGGAAACCGTCTGGCAGAACGCATTCACCACCGCGGTACGCGTCGCCTTGTCGATCTTGTCAGCCCTGCCGCCGCTTGCCTCCGTGTCGATAAAAATCGGATAGGTGAGGTTATAACCTTTTACAAGACTCACTGCCAGCGATGCCTCCTTGACTGCCTCAACTTCATTGACTGCCTGGGAGAACACATACACACCGACTTTCAGCCCCGCCGCCGTGGCACCCTTGATGTTCGTCTTGAAGTTTTGGTCCTCGATCAGTGCGCCTGTGGAAGATCCCCTGTAACCGCAGCGGATAATGACATAATCGACACCCGATGCCTTGACTGCATTCCAGTCAATTGTTCCATTGTGCCTTGAAACGTCGATACCAAACGTCGATCCATTGACTGTTGTCGCAATCGCCCCATCTGTGCCAAAGTTGTAGGTAACACCCTGAATGATCTGCGTTCCGGTCACAACATTGCCATTCTTGTCATAGTAATAAGTCTTTCCATTGATCGTCTGCCACCCTGTATACACATAATTTGACTGTGCCGCAATATAAAATTCAGAGCTGGTGAAATAGTCTGCATAGACTGCCTCCCTGTAGCTGCCGTCTGAATTTTTGACATAGATCTGGTTCCCGTTCTTATCCTTCAGCTTTGTCGTCGTGTCAGATGTCGCATTGGAATTGACTGTCACGACGCAGGTCGCCTGTTTCTGCTTTCCACTCTTATCCTTTTCCTTCGTTGTCGCCGTGATCTTCACGCTTCCTGCCGCTACACCGGTCACAACACCCTTTTCATTGACCGTTGCAACATTTTTGTCAGAAGTCTCCCATGTCACTCCCGCATCAGACTTATAATTCGTTACTGTTGCCACAAGCGTCGTAGAGCCCCCTACTGCGAGATACACATCGTTTGTCCTATCAAGGGTTAGTGCAAGGTCTACTGCCTCGGTAACACTGATCTCCACACTGCATCGGATATCCAGCTCCTTACCGTCCGCTCCATTGACACCTGTAACCCTGCCTGTAATATGTACTTTTCCCGCTTTCACACCTGTCACTACACCATCTGTTCCAACAGTCGCGATTGTTTTGTCAGCGCTTTCCCACGCAATAGACGGGAAATTACTGGTGAGAGTCTCCGTACTTCCATCCTGCTTTGTATACACAAGTTTTGACGGCTTCACAGTCAGCGTCGCGCCGACTGCACAGCTGTCTGCACTCTTGGACAGTTCCAGACTGCCAGATGTGATCTTTGCCGGCTCAACAGTAATCTTACACTCTGCGCTGGCACTCTCCGTCGTCTCGCTTGTTTTTTTCTCCGGCTCCTGCTCTGTTGTCTTCTTGAATATATAACCTGTTATCTGTCCAGAATCATCCTTGATTTCAGTACACCTCCCTCTCTCCGTTTCAGACAATTCATTCTTATACTTATCAACGGATATCTCCAAAATCTCCTCGACAGGTTCCTTGGATACATACGTCGTCGCGATCGTTTTTCTGGTAACGGTATAGGTGATAACCGCTTCTCCCGCAGCCCTTGCAGTCACCTTTCCGCCGCTCACTGACGCAACGCTGTCATTTGAACTTTTCCACTCGGCTGTGTATTGATACTCTATATCCCCCTCTGTTACATTCGCAAATTCCTTCCCTTTCAGATCAATGCTTGAACCTACACTCAAAGTCGCATTTGATGGTTCCAGCGTCACACTTAATGTGTCAAACAGCATTCTCGCCGCTGCCTTTGATACCTGTGATGGATCCGCAATCGTATTTTTATCCACCAATAGATAACTCTCCGAACCGCTTACAGGTGTCTTGGTCGACTCCACCCACTCCACAGTGTCTTTGAGTATCTCCGCCTCCGCTGCCGCGACATTTTTCTCCGTATCCTCGGCCGCCACATTGATCTGCTTCTCTGTCTTTACTTCATCCTGCACATTGATCACCACATACTCAACTTTATCCTTGACTGTAACCTGCTGTGCTATGGCGGGAAACTTGTATTTGTCCGTCGAGGTCACAACCGCATCAAACACCCCTGCATTCACATTCTGCGCATAGATAATTCCATCCATATCATCGTCCGTGAGGACAAGCTGCTTTCCTGCTGTGTTCGTCAATGTCACCTCAAAAACCGTTCCTGTGATCAGTTCCCCTGTATTGACATCTGTAAAACGTATCTTTAAATCTTTCTCTACGGATACAAAGCTGACATTCACTTTTGTTGACTCTGGTGTGTCGATCACCTCAATCGAAGATGTGTTCTCTGTGTTAAGTTCTTCCTGGTCTGCTGCCTGTGCAAAATTTCCTGAGAGTGCAGCATCTGTCATGGCAAACAGACCATCACCGCCTACAATTCCCATCTCCTTGAGTTCATTCCCCAGAGGTGCAAGCGCTTCAATCTGTTTGTTGATCTGTCTTGACTGCAAGAACATACTCAGAATCACGAAAGCAACCACTAGAACAACGACACCTGTGGACGCAAGGACTGCGTCAAAGGCAGTCAAATGACTGAGACGCATTTTTACTCTCTGCCAGAAACCAAGCAGTTCATCCTCCCCATCATCCCCATACAGCACATCATCAGTCTCATAATCCGCCTCAGAATCACCATATGCAATATCAAAAGAGTCCTCGGCATACGCTTCATTCACATATTCTTCCTCAATGTACTCCTCGTCAGCATATGCTTCCTCGACAAACTCCTCATTCACATACTCATCTTCATAGTATTCGTCAGATGCATAGTACTCTGCCCCGCCTTCCTCATAAATATCTTCTTCCGCATTCTCATAATATCTCTCTGTATCCTGTGCGTAATCGTCTGGCTCATAGACCTCAAGATCAATTTCCCTGGTACTGTATAATGACTCATCTTCCGTTGGTATATAGATTTCGATATCAATTTTCTTGGTACTGTACAGCGACTCATCTTCCTCTGGTTCTTCATACTCCTCTGCTTCGTCGTATTCCTGCAGTTCTTCATACTCCTCTGCTTCGTCGTATTCCCGCGGTTCTTCATACTCCTCTGCTTCGTCGTATTCCTGTGGTTCTTCATACTCCTCTGCTTCGTCGTATTCCTGTGGTTCTTCGTACTCTTCTATCTCATCATATTCCTGCGGTTCCTCGTACTCCTCTGCTTCATCGTATTCCTGTGGTTCCTCGTATTCCTCTATCTCTTCATACTCCTGTGCTTCTTCGTATTCCTGTACTTCCTCATGCTCATGCTGCTCTTCGTATTCCTCTGCATATTCCTGCATCTGCTCTGAAGTATACTCACCAAACACAGCCTCCTCGCTAGAGTATGCGACAATATATTCATCATCATCTTCGCAGTCAGAATCAACCTCAGTATCCGCCTGCTCTGTCAGGTCTTCTTCTACATAAAAGTCTTCTATATATTCTTCAGTGTATTTCGCTTTTTTTCCTCTGTTTTTGCCATGTGATCCTAATGTTCTCTTTTTCTTCATTCTGCTTCTGCCGATCGGCATCCTCCTTCTTGCCACAAATATATCATTGCCTCTTACCGTAACAATTATAGCAAAGCATCTATCATCCCTCAATATATTTTTTGCAAAAACAACTTGCAAATTATGGCACGCTGTGACAATTCTAATACGCAAATATTATTTGCGTTTACTATAAGGAACTATTTAAAAGTTATTTCTTAACAGTTCCTAACTGTCACAGCATCACTAGAAATAAAAAACGATAATTCCTGTGATAATACACACGATCCCTGCCATTTTTCTGATGCTGATCCTCTCACCAAAGAAAACATACCCCAAGATCAGTATGATAACATTTCCCATCGACTCAATAATCGGTCCATTCTTGTAATCCATTCCACTATATGCATAAACTGTCAGAAGCATAGAAATGAAAAGAAGACCATAACCACTGATCACATAAAGATTCAAGTATTCTTTCACCACTGTATGATAAGTCTTGAGCGCACTCTTTTTCAGCAAAACCTGTGAGATTGATGCAGTCAGCACTGACAGGAACATGGCAAACACAAACCGGCTGACCATTTCACACCACCTCCGTATCCGTATTGATGATCCATATCCCTGCCACCACCAGCACAACACCCACGATATTTTGTATCGTTATCGTATCATGAAAAAAGATAACCGCCCACACCATGGACCACACAACTGCCATTGAACGGTTTGAATATGCGACAGAAAGCGCAAACCGCTTGATCATCTGCTGCCATAACAGTGCATATACACCCAGCATCACAAACTCCATCACAAAGAAAAAAGAAAATCGCAGCAGATCTCCGCCACTTGCAGACGCCTCTTTGGACATCACGCTTGAAATTGTATAAATGATAATAACGCCTTGCAGCAGAGCAATATTTTTTATTTTCTGAATCCCGGTCATACTGCTATATCCTTCACATCCTCAGCCTCCTGCCTCGATCACATCCGCATCAAGAAGACCCTGTTCCTTGAACACCCAATAGTAATTGTAATCCATATAAATAAAATACCCCTGAACAAATCGGAACAAAAAATACCCCTGCTCCTCCATGCTCCCGTTCATCTGTTTTGCACAGGATAGCACGACAAAGGCGCACTGGTGATTGCGGGCACATCTTGCCACCTCTGCCACATCATAAGCAGATCGGTCCCCCTCCATAGCATCATAAAGATCATTCTGAAAAGTCCATGCCGGCTCCAGAATATTCCTTCCATATGGCGTAAATACATCTGCTGAATACTGTCGAAAAAATGGCAGCAGCTCTGCCGGAAGCACTGCAATCGGCTTATAATTGTCAAGTTTCAGTGCATCTGCCACATCAATCACCTGCTGCGGGATATGATATTCATTGACCGACCTGATATGAAACGAATTGGTGTACACCAGTTCACCATTCACCACAATCATCAAAACAGTTAAGATGAGAACCAAAACTTTCGAAACAAATGCCTTAAAATGTATCATAACCTTCACTGCGCTGTAACATACAAGAATCCCCATCGGCAGTGACCACAGTACACGGTAGTAGATATCCGCATCAATCTTCATCCCCACCCATGCATAGATGGGACACAAAAAAACTATCCCGATCGCTGCCACCAGATACAGCAGTACAACACGCAGCTTCCTGTCCTTTTCTGTCACCCACAGAAATAACAGTGCAATCAGAAAAAGAGGGATCAGAAAACTCTTGTTATTGTACAAAAGCACATCTTCCATTACAGCCCTTGTCACTGCAGCCAACTCTTTTAACATTCGTTATCCCCTTTCTTTCCCTGATGTTTTATATCTGTACTTCCTTTTTCTTCTGTGCAGCTATCGCACGATCATATAACACACCGCCAGCAGCATACAAGGCGTACAGCACAGAAACAGTTCTGCCGCAAATCTCACACTCTTTTTCCTGAGGCCGATCATCACAGACGCCATACCAGTGATCGTCGGGATCAGCATAAAAGATATGCTCGTGGCAAGGACCGCCGACATGCACACACAGATAAAAAGCATCCACATTCCCTGGCTGACACTTTCCTGTGCCAGATAGATCAGGCTCAAAAACAGCGCAGGTATAACCATTCCTGCCATCATTCCCTTTCCCTGCCAGGTTCTTGTCATGGCAAACGTTTCCGCTGTATATAACGAGATATTGCCATACATAAACCATACTGCTATTAAAATCATAAAAACAGGCTTATAATTTTTCCTGTTCCACAATAACCGGCTGCCGATTTGTCCATAGATACAGTACATAAACATAAGCCATACTGGAGCCAGTACGCTATGTGCCACAACTGCCGGAGCGATACCGCTCAGCCTTGCCATCCACGCCTGATAGATGGGCGTCGGTGAAAAGGCATGCCGCACATCAAGCGGATAAATATACCCTGAATATGCATCGCGCAAATACATCGTATCAAATTTGTCCGTGAGCACTGCCACTGCAATATAATAGGAATCATCTCCATCATAATACTCATACAGAACCGCATATGCCATCTGAAAAAGGACAATCAGAAAAAAAACAGCCCAGCCAAGCTTTACAGCTCCCGGCATATCCCTGATTCCCTGGAGATCCTCAAAATAACACTTCCAGAGATGCCGCCCCTGCCACAGGGAAACGGCAAGCACTACTGCTATGATACAGGTATACACCGCCACCAACACTGTAAAACTCTGTTCCAGCAAAATAAACGGAACTGCTGTCAGCTCAAACAGAAAAAAGCTCACAAACCACCCGCAGACATAAGTCATTGCGGGTGTCTTTTGCAAGCGATTCATATGTTTTACAGGTATAAACCCCAGAAAAAATGGTACTGGCAATACTAAAACCAGCAGTATCCCCCATCTTATAATCTCCACCTGATGATTCTCCCTTAATTCACTTCTTTCTGACCAAAGTAAAGTGACAGCTCTGCCGCAATATGTTCTCCCAACACGATATTCCCGTTATCCTTCGGATGCAGACCATCCCGCAGATAAAAGTCGGACGACTCCTTGTCACTGCAGTCCATAAAGCCAATATCATAAAGCTCGATCACGTGAAATCCATATTCTTTTGCAAGCGTCCGCTGTACTTCCAGATAATCATTTAAGGTTGGCTGCCCCTCCACATCCGAATAAGTACATTCCACTTTCTTGGAAGTATTATACATTGTCACAAAGAAAATATCCCGGTCCGCATAATATTCCTGGAGCTGCTTCATAAACAGCCTCACCGAACCGCAATACCCCGATGTACTCATCTTGTCATTGACATCTCCAAAACGCTTGCTTTCCGGTGTGCAGAGGTAATCATTCACCCCTGCAAAAACCACGATCACATCCGAATTGACATTCGTAACATTGCCAAAGTTCATTGCCAACGACAGTTCCTCTCCTCCATATACAGAAAACATCCTGCCTCCCATGCCATGATTCAGCACTCGATTAAAGCGAAGATAGGAGTTCGCATAAGTGACATAGCTGACACGATTTCCATTCTCATCGATCGCACTCGTAATCCCCTCTGTAATACTATCCCCTATAAATACAATATTTCTTGTGCCGAAATTATAGGCATTATTTGCAAGGATCTGCCTGTCCATCTGGTTGATCTTTTCGGTCTTGTCCTTGGAATTTGGCAGACTGTACAAAAGCTGTCTTGCCTCCTCGAAATTCTTCTGCTGCTCCCGCCTTGCCGCCAGTTCTCCTTCAGAGAGCTGCGAGACCATCTTTGACTCTTCTTGTGCAGGCTGCTCTTCTTGTGCCATACTCTGCTCAGATGCCTCTCCCTCCGCAGTTACGGTTGTATTCTGTGACTCTGACATTTCCTCTGTACTCTTTGTCTCCACCGGCGTCTCTGATATCGTTTCTGGCGCTGTAGCGTTCTCCGCAAGAAGTGTGCCGCAGCAGATACAGCCTGTGCAGGTACAGCCCTCGACACAGCCAGCTGGATTTCCGTCTTCCCTCACGATAACCGTCTTATCCGCGATATCTGTCCGCTCACCACAGCCCGAAAGGGATAAAGACATTGCTGTCACAGCCATTATAATTGCCATCATTGATTTTTTTTTCATAATTCTTCCTCTCTTTTTACCCCCTGCCTTAATTCTTAAGGCAGGATCTATCCAGCAGCTTTAAACATTCGGCTTCAGCATATCTGTTGTCGGACATATAAAATACTGCAAGTTCTTTACTCCTCGCATCCAAAAGCTCATTACAGTCTGTGAGACTTCCTGGATGGAACATCATCTCTAAACTCTGTTCCTTTTGATCTGCATAATTCCTGTATGCCGGAAGCAGCGCCTCCACTACATCTTTTTTCATCTCACAAGTGTAGAAAATACCAAAAAATACTGGCGTTTCCATTCCCCTGCTGTGCAGGATCTTCTTATTTCTTTCAGCGAATATTTTAAGTATACACCATTTCACCCAATTGATCTTTGGCACTTTTCTGCGCATCTGTGCGTTGTTCCTCAGCGGTGCTGTCGGATCAACCGGTATCCGGACCTGATGAATCTCATTGTATCCCCATCCCTTTTCTGACAATACCTCCATCAAACTGTCAAACACAATTGGAATCATGTGATAATGCTGATGGGAATCGATCGCTGTGATCCTGTAATCACATACACTCGTAACAGCCTGAATCTGCGCTGCGATCTCCAATTTGAGCTGCCTCATAAGCTCACGTCTCTTAACTCCTCTTCTGGTATAATTCCACTGGAAAAACTGGATAAATGACTTGTCAAAATAACCAGTGTTATCTACTAATTCCGGTACATTCTCCACTCCTGCAAGCGGCCTTCCTTCTACAAAATTCAGGTGAAGGACACGTCTGATCTGTGTCCCCCCAGGATCGACTTGATCCAATATCCCAAGCGACTCTTTCAATGCAGGCGTATTCGGCAGTACACTGATACTGTTCAGCATCCCGTTCTGATAACAGCTCAAAATTCGTTCAGACTGTTCTGTTGTCACTCCAAAATCATCTGCATGAAACCATATATTTCTTTTCATTTTACAAATCTTTCTCTCAAAATATACCGCACAAACTTCGTATTTGTTACCACATATCTTTTCCACAATCGTTTTGGATCCTGCATCAGTCTGTACAACCATTCCAGACAGAGCACCTGCATAATCCTCGGTGCTCTTCTGATATTGCCGGCCATATAGTCAAACCCGGCTCCAACACCGACTGACACTGCATTCAGCTTTCCCTGGTGGTCATACATCCAATACTCCTGCTTCGGCGCACCAAGTCCCACCCATACAAAATCAGGTCTGGCATCATTGATCTGTGCGGTCACTTCCTGATCTTCCTTCTCTGTAAGCGGCCGAAATGGCGGTGCATACATTCCGGCAATCACCATATCCGGAAAATTCCTCTGAAGCGCTGTCCTCATATCATCCAACGTCTGCTGTGTGGAACCATAGAAAAAATGTCTGTATCCCTTTTTCCCTGAAATCCGAAACAGTTCCACCATCAGGTCAGGACCTGTAACCCTCTCTGCATTCCGAAATCCCAACATTCTGCTGTACTTAGACAGCGGCGCCCCATCTGGAAGCGCCATTGCCGCGCTGTTCTGTACCATGCGGTAATGCTCATTCTCATAGGACATCACCGTCGTATGCACATTGGACACACAGATATAACTCCCCCGAAGCGCATTGATATGCTGCTCAATGTAAGCAAGCGTATCTGGCATGCTGGTCACATTTATCTTTGTCTTTAATATCTCACAATACCTCATTTTGAGCCTTTTCTCCCAAGAACTGCAAACACAGTCATAATCAAGATCTTGATGTCAAGCCCCAGAGACCAGTTGTCTATGTACTCCAAGTCAAGCCTTACGATCTCCTCAAAGTCCTGTATATCACTTCTGCCGCTCACCTGCCACAGCCCTGTCAGCCCTGGCGTGATACTCATACGTCTTCTGTAATAGCCATTGTACTGTTCGAACTCGTCCTCCGTCGGCGGGCGTGTGCCAACCAGACTCATATCACCCACCAGAATATTGAGAAACTGTGGTGTCTCATCAATGCTTGTCTCCCTGATAAATCTCCCAACCCTGGTAATGCGCGGATCATCCTCCATTTTGAACATCAGGCCCTTTATCTCATTGTGTGCCTCCAGCTCTTTTTTGCGCTCCTCCGCATCAGTATACATCGAGCGAAACTTCCAGATCTTAAAGCGCCGCCCATTTTTTCCAATGCGCATCTGGGAAAAAAATACAGGTCCTGGAGAGTCAATCTTGATCGCCAGCGCCACAAAAGGTGTGATCACGGCGGTAATCACAAGCCCTACAACAGCCCCCACAATGTCGATCATACGCTTGATCAGAAGCCGCCTGGAATCCATTGTCTTAAGCGCAAACGAAATCACACTGTATCCTGCCATCTGCTGTACATACGTATTGGGATTGGTATGACTGAACAGGTCAACATTGTAGTGACAGGTAAGCCCCATCTCCTCAAACCGCTGCACCATGTCGCGAATCTCGATCAAAGGCTCTCCCGGAAGGCAGATAAACACCTCATCCACCATCATCTGAATCACAGTCTCGTACAGATCATCCTTTGACGCCACAATCGGTACATCCCGGATCGCACTCCCTTTTCTGTCCACATCATAGATGACAGCCGCCGTAATATCATAATACCACTCTTTACCCTTTATGAGATTGCCAAGCACTTCTTCTACCAGAATGTCCTTGGTGACGACCAGCATCTTCTCAGCATTTGTACTTTTCCTATAGTATTTCCAGATTGCCTTTTTAAATGCCATGTGTATCACATATGTGATCACTGTATTTAGAACTGCAAAAATACCATACACGGAACGGGAAAATTCATAGGACTGCTGCATGAGATACAACACCACAACCAACCCTACCACAAGGATCAACGTATATCTCACCGTGTAATAAAATTCCTGATAGTAGCCTCTTGTAAAAAAATTTCTGTTTGCATCGAGAAACATGTTGTAGAGCAGACATAATATCACAATATAAGCCCCGACCATAAGATGGAATTGTCTAGGGTAATTCTCATAATGAATGATGTTGAATCGAATGAACAATGCCAATGCATAGGAGACGACAACGCACAGAATATCGATCATAAGAATACTGTACGTCTCTATCATTTTATTTTTCCTTCTGATATTTTCCATTCTGCTCCCTCAGCTGATTATTGATGCCACTATCCCTTAGGTATATATAAAGTCTTGGGACATTATATAATGTCTTGGACATTATACCATGTTCCGCGATATACTGTAAAGCTTTATCCTTGCCAAATCCACGGTAAACGCATGTCTATACAAAATGCACAATTATTTTATTTCTAATTTTGAATTTTCATAGCCCAAAAGCTTTTTTTCTAAATTTGAGAAGCTGAAAATTGCATACAGGGCATTTGGATGTTTTGCATATAATGAAAATTTTGTGAAAAATCACAACCATGCGTTTACCGTGTTGCCAAATCCTTTTTCTGGGCATTTTATACTGTCATTTTGGATTGTATGCTCCTAAAAAATTCCAAAATAATATTTTCATCAGCTCACTATTACCTTTTAAAAAACTGATTTTAGTAGGTGTTCTCCCTTTCTTTGGATACGCCCGCATGACTGGAATCTCACACGCCTTATAACCAAGCTGCGTCGCCCTGACAGACAGATAGGCAAGAAGCTCATATGTCATAAAGACATCGCGGAGTGGTGCCACCCGCTCATCTGACAGATACCGCGCAGAATACGCCCTGTATGCATTCGTTGTGTCTGTAAAACGCTGTCTGGCTGTCAGTGAAATTATCGGCGCATGAATCAGGCGTACTGCGATGTTCCTGACAAGAGGTGTGTTGATCGCCCTTCCTCCCTTGATAAAACGGGAGCCTTGTACAAGATCATACCCTTCCTCAAGTTTCTGTATAAAGCGCGGAATATCCTCGATGCTGTCCTTATAGTTGCCATCTATGGTAAGGATGCCTTTGTATCCTCTCCTGAGCGCCCAGTATATCCCCATGCGGAGCTGTGCCCCCTGTTTTCCCGCACCTTTTTTGATCAGCAATGTATTGACCTGAAGCTTTTTGAGTTTCCTTTCTTCCAGACTCCCGTCTGTGGAACCACCGTCACAGATCACGAGATCTGCATGGTCTGCGATATGATGCTTATACGCGCGGTAAAGTTCTTTTAAAATACGCTCCCCTTCATTGATGACAGGAATCAGTACCACATAGTCTTTTGTCCGCTGCGCATATTCATAGCGCTCAAAGGCGGGAACCCCTGTTCTTTCCTCATCAATCATCCAAACATCTCCCTTCCATATGCCAAAATCTCATCCAGCACAGAAAGCCGATTCTGCGTTTCCGCTGTCTTCCCCATCTCCACTGACACATATCCCTGATAATCATTTTCCCGCAAAAAAGCAGCCAGTTCACCATGAAACAGTCTCCTGTCGCAGTTCATAATAACAGGCTTTAAGAAAGGCTCACTGATATGTACATGGCAAATCATCTGTGCATTCCCCTCCAATACCTCAACACGCTCCCTGTTTTCAATCATCGTTCCAATATCAAGGTTGAGACGGAACCCATCTGATTCGACCTCTTTTATGAGAGCCAAAGCCTCCTGTGTCGTATTAATATAGTTTGTATTATATATAGAAGGATTCGCTTCCATACCGATTGTCGTCTTTTGGGAACATGCATAATTGCCAGCCGCTTTGAAAAAATCAATTCCCTGCCGCCATAGTTCCTGATCTGAAATATCAGGTAAAACTCTGTTCTTTGGACTGCCAAATACAAGGTTTGCACAACAGACTGCCTCTGCGAAATCCACCGCCTTCTTTGTGTAATCCAACAGCACCTGTCGCTGCCTGGCATCTGCAAACAGCTTTTCTGATCTGCCAAACCAGATAGACTGCATTGACGGAATCGTAAAGCCTTCCTTTTCTCCAAACTCCCTCCGCCATTCCCTCACAGCCTCAAGATCTTCATATGGATTTGCCTCAAAAAAACGTGTCGGAGCAATTTCAAGTCCTGTATAACCATATTTGCGCATCAAAGCATAAACCTGTTCATCCTCCCCAGCCGACCATGCAATATTTGATATCGCCAGCTTCATCACACACCTCCCATTCCTCAATTTGAAAGAACGCTGCCCTCTGTGATCATATGCTTCACAAACAGTTTAATATCTGCCAGGATTTCCTCCTTGCTGCAGATATAGCCTGCCTTTCCGCCGAATTTTGATGCATATGTGGTCCTGAAATCATATTTTGCCGGCGTTTCTTTCAACTCGTTTTTGAAAACCTCACCTGTTAACGCTTTATACAATTCCGCAGCAGTGACTGGTTCTGTGGCAACATTCAACAGAGTGATTCCCTCATTCAGAGCGATCTGTATATCATCCCACAATCGTCCGAGGGAATAAAACTGGAATGTGCTGCGGCTGTCCGTAAAATTAAGTGCAGTAAAACCAAGTTTCTTAAATTTTTTCTGCAACAGTTCTTTTTTGTCCTTGTCGAGCTTTTTGCATCTGTAAAATCCATTTTCCACCGCTTCATAACAAGCATCCAGCATGATGGCATCATCCGTCTTTTCAAGCACTTTCAGCTCCTGATATTTTTCTTTTTTCAGCATATATGGTATTACATTGATATAGTCATATATGAAATTTTTCTTAATATGATAACCGTAAAGACCAGGAAGCCTGACAATCAGGGCATCGGGATAATGTTTCCGCGCCCACGCTTCCAAGTAATACCGATTCAGGCCATATGGCTGTATGCCGTTACCTGTCCCTCCTTTTTTGCCCAACAGCACGGAATCCGTCTCGTCTACTTCTACAGGATTCTGGTACACATCAATGGTGGATATCAGTACCAGCTTCTGTGGATTGATCGCACTGATATTTTTTTCCGCCTCCAAAATCATCTCTAAATCACATTCCGGCGCACTGTTTGCAAGATACTTTTCCGCGCGCACCCCCGCATAGATCAGCACTTCTGGCTCTAATCCATATGCTCTCTGAATGTTCTGTGAATTATACACTCCCTTGATGCGGTTTCTCGCCCTTGCATAGAGATTGCTCCCCACAAATCCCGTATAACCTACTAATGCTACCATATTAATTTCCTCCCATCTTTTCAATGCTTTCAAAACTGTATTTCTTGCGCCGAAACACTAAATCAACCAATATCTGAAGATACTTTATTATAATAGTAAGTATTCCAAACAATCCAAAAAAGGCAAAGGACATGAAAAAGATCGTCGTTGTCCAACCTGCTACCGGTGTGCTGAACAGATACACCACTGTGGAATAGACTGCTACCGCTACTGCCACCAGCATCATGAGAACCGTCATGGTGACAGCAAACTGATAACCAAGCTCCGTAAATAGGATCAGGCTGTTGACCGCAAGCTTTGTCCTGTATTTGCGCTCTGATCTGTCATCCTTTGCCACCTGGGCACCAGTGACCTGATATCTTATATTCGCGGTTTTCAACCCACAGTTTGCATACACTGCCTTGCGGTATGGCACAGACTTGTTCATACTGCTAATGCGGTTGATCACTCTGCGGCTGAGCACACGAAAGCGCTCTGTGCCCAGCTGATAGGAATAGTCCGTGAATTGATTGAACACCTTGTAAAATATACTGGACGTAAAGCGTTGCTTTTGATCTGGAGAAGCACTCACAATATCATACCCTTTCAATGTCTTTCGGTACGCCTCCATAATTTCCATGGGTTCAAAATCCGGCACGCAGGCATCAAATTCAAGCACAAAATCCCCGATCGCCAGATCCATACCCGCATTCATGGCAATCTCCACTCCATGGAAATAACTCATATTTAAGACCGTGACCGTGGTATCCCTCAATCCTCTGCTAATCTTGCGAACGATCTCCACACTGTTGTCCTGAGAACAGTCATTGACACAGATAATCTCTGAATGCTCAAAATGATCTTCCAGCACATTTGCCAACATCTGCAGAAAATTGCCAATCTGTGCCTCGTCATTGTGTATATAGAGCACCGCAGACATAAAATTCTTTTCCTTATCGCTCATGTATTCTCATTTCCTCACTTCACTATTTCATTTCCTCAATGATTGCGTACCTTTTTCCCTGCCTATACAGTTACCATTTTTATACCCCTTGCGTGCCGGAACTCACACATACTTACAGGACTAAAACCTCGTCCAGATCATACACAGTATTGATCTTTCCCGACAAAACTCCCACAAATGTAGGATTGGTCGAGTATGTGCGAACCACAGTTGGTCTCGAATCATCAATCTCCGAACTCATCAGGATTGGTTTCATTGAAAACAAAGAATCCCTGTACGTAAATTCGTATTCCTCCCGCAGATACTTGCGTGCGAGATTTGCCATATAAGAAAACGCGGTTCTTGGCTTTGCCTTACAGTCATTGCAATTGCCAAGATGCCTGCTGTTACAGTAGCCATCACTGTCTGCCTGACACCCAAACTGCGGAACAGCATCATAGCTCGTTGCGTGTGGGGTAAACGTGACTGATGTAAGCGAGTGCAGCCCCGTCTTTCCAAATGGCATAATCGAAAAAAACGGACCATCCATCACAGTAAAGCCATATTCTTTTAATTGATCGTTGACATCACAGAGTATAATCTCGCACAGCTCGTACTTGATACCGAATTTGTCATATCCCAGCAGATCAAGAATCTGGTTGGTAGACGCATATGTGGCATTGAGCACGAATCCCGTCTGATATTTTGTCTGGGTATCTTTTTCCTTTACATACAATTCATACGCATCCTGCGCCTTTTCAATTCTTTCAATATCAGCACCAAAATGGATCTCCACCAGGCTTTCCATCTCTCCAAGCTTCTCCATGAAAAAGTCCCTTAAAATCATGGCATCGTAGGTGTACTCTCTCGTCAGAAATGCTCCATCACACATTCCTTCCTTAAAAAATCTGCCTGGATGCAATTCCTCGCACGGAATCTGTGCCGCCTCACAAAATTTCCGAAACTGCACTCCGTCAGACCAAGAGTACTCGCTGGAGGTGGCATACACTTTCTGGAATTCTCTGTTAATACAAAAGCCATAATCCTTATTAAAACGCGCAAAATACCCCGCTGACTTCATCGCTGTCGAGAGTGATCGCGGATAGTGATACCCCTGATGCACTCTCGCCTGGTTGATGTAAGTCGCCCGCTTAAACGGTGCCTTCTCACACTCCAGCACCAGAACATGCTGTCCGCATTTCGCGCAGAAATATGCAGCATAAAGGCCATAAAGCCCTGCACCGATTATAATCTTATCAAAATCATTGTCCTGTTTCATGGTCATTCTGCCTTTCATCCATCGAAAGAATCTCCCAGAAATAGTATCGGGGCCTGTGCTTTGTCTCCATATAATTTCTTCCTACATACTCTCCAATGATGCCCAGCGACAACAGGATCGCTCCCCCGAGTACCCATATTGACATTAATATCGATGACCACCCGCTGACTGTATATCCAAAGTAGTGCTCATATACAATGTGTATGATCATGCCAAAACCTATCAGAAGTGCCATGATCCCCATCATAAAAACCATCCGTATCGGTTTGATGCTAAAGGAGGTAATCCCATCTGCTGCCAGTGCAATCATCTTTGACAATGGATATTTTGACTTGCCCTGCATACGCGGAAATACCTCAAAATGCACAACAGAGGACTTTAGTCCAATATCCGGTATGATTCCGCGCAGGAACAGATTGACTTCATCATATTCCGATAATGCCTCCAACGCCCTCGTTCCCATCAGCCTGTAATACGCCGAATTCTCATAAATTTCACACCCCATAAGTGCCAGTGT
>JAIEEY010000497.1 GCA_029067205.1 Lachnospiraceae bacterium | reverse complement strand
CAAAAACTTCTTTTAAGTTTGATAGGGGAAGTCTGCGCTTTTTTGGCTATCCGGAAGGTTATGTTTCACAGTAAAGTATTCCTTCTTTCAGGAATACATCAGATCCACACATCCATAAAGCTTCCTCTTGTTCAGAATGTTTTCGAGGAGTACATGAATAAAGGGATTAAAAAAACAGCGGATGGAGAGCGATATATGTTGGCAGAAAGTATCCAACAGAAATCACTGTTCCCTTTAAATGGTCTTTTCAACACCTATAGAAGCAATAACAGAGAGCTGTTTTATGTTGGCGGCAACCAGTATCTGATACCGGATGCCGTTAATATTTTTTGTAAGGTGCTTGAAATTTACAAAGAAATCAGTTATGAGAACAAACACCGCGCTGAAATTTGCCGTTCGATAGCAACTGCATATATGACAAAAAAGAATATCCCTCAGTCTGTCCAGAACGCTATGGAAAATACCAGTTTTATGGATTATTTTAAGTTTGTTGAATTTGATGAAGAAGTAGACCTTAAATCCGTCGAAGCCATTGAAAAGGAATTTGAAGTTCTGAACGATGCCTATTTTTCGGGGAAATCTTTTAAGGATGTCATCTTACGCTTCCGCAAACTTGGCAAACACAAAGCAAGCGGACTTTATTATCCTACGCTGCATACTCTCTGTGTGGATATCCGGTGCCCTTCATCATTTATACATGAATATTTCCATATGATTGATGACCAACTTGGCGATCCGTCGCTGGAAGTCGCATTTAACCGGATTACCGCCTTATACAAGGAAGCGTTCTTACTGCAGATGGAGCAGCTTGATGATTTTATCAAGAATACCCTGAATGGAAAAAGTAAGTACAATATCCAATACTTTTTCCGCCGCGCGGAAATTTTTGCAAGATGTGGGGAGATTTACTTTTCAAGGATACTGAAAGTAGAAAGTTCCCTGATAAAACCTGATCTCGCATATGCTTACCCGGAATCAGGAGATTTGGATAGAGAAGTTAAAGATTATTATGAAGTGCTTCTGGCAAAAAGGCTGCCGGATTGTGGCCTTTCGGAAGCAGTATAAAAGGAGGTTAAACATGGCAAAAGAGATTTATGCCGCGAATATCGCAGAACATTTTACAAAAACAGTGGAAACAACTTTCTTGCTCCGTGAAATAACAAAAAAGGAAACACAGGAGAATAAGAAACAATACTATGACATACTGCTTCAGGATTCTAGCGGAACCCTGTGGGGTACAATCTGGGAGGAGCTTATGTCAGACTGCCACGAGAGTTTAAAAGGAAAGGTTGTAACGGTCAAAGCGCTCGTTACCAAAGACACAAAGGGAGCTTTCCGACTCGTAGTGCGCCTGATGGAAGCATCAGAGGATTACCAGATGGCAGATTACATTAACGGGCTGACAGAAAAGGAAAGTGCGAAGTTTACGGAAATCCTTTGGAAGTACATCAATTCCATAAAAAATGAATGTTATCGGTATCTTGTATCGTCCATCTATAAGGATATCCCTGAACTTGACCAGTTCCCTGCAACATTAAAAAAGCACCACAATTTCAGTGGCGGTTTTCTGGTATACACTGCAAGCGTTACATGTCTTGCAAATTATATGCTGCACTCCTTAAGCCATTATAATATAAATCCTTCTTACAATATTCCGTATCAGGCGGATTTGCTTACTGCCGGCGCTCTTCTTCATGGCATCGGAACGATAAAAAAATACACACCCAGTCCTGACATGCACCGCATTCCGGAATCCATACCATTAACGCGGTATAAACTTTCCATTCAGTACATCCAGGACGCTGTCTGTAAGTATAGGGAAGTTGAAATCAAGACAGAAGAATTAAACCTGCTCTTGCATATGGTTGGATGCGTCTATGAAAATACGGAGAGGAAGCCCATGCTGCGCGAAGCGGTCATCTTAAAGGAAGCCGTACAGCTGCATGAACAGATTGAGTTTCTGGAATATTTCATCCATGCAAATTGTGATAAAAACGGCATGGTATATGACAAAATCTTGGGTAACTACATCTATATTCCAAAGGAGGGTGTATGAACAAAACGTTTATCGGGAATGAGGATGCATATCGGCAATTGACAGGTTATCTTGACATGCAGCATCCCGGCCCGCTTATTTTATATGGGAAAAAGGGGCTTGGAAAACGAAATGCGGCAGAAGAGGCAGCATGTGCAATTCTTGGATGCGGCAGGGACAGCCTTGGACATAACGGCGATTTCTTCCTGCTGGACAAAAAAGACGGTTCTATCCGCGTAGAAGACATTCTTTCCCTGCTGGAAAAAAGCAGCGTTGCAGCACTAGGTTCCTGTAAGGTTTATCTGATCTGCCATGCAGAGGGAATGAATGTACAGGCGCAGAACAAGCTGCTAAAACTGCTTGAAGACAGGAACAGGACAAACGTAGTCATTCTGCTTTGCGAACGTGATACGCTTTTGGAAACCATTAAGAGCAGATGTCTCACCATATCGTTCTATCCGCTTACTACAGCGGAAATGAACGACTATCTTTCTGCAAAAGATGTACCTAAAGAGGACATTGGGCTTGCCGGATTTATCTGCGGCAACTGTCCCTACCATTGGGATGAGGTTTCTGAGTATTACCTAGACCTTAAAGATACTTGCAAGGAAATCCAGTCTATTTCCCAAAAAGAAGAGTTGTTCCGGGTATTCCGGTTGATTCAGGAAAAAGATGCCGGAGAATTTTATTCGGTTCACTCAAGCCATTATCCGGAAGCGCTTTCCATGATCCAGTATATATTCTTTTCCCTGCTGTTTTCCGAAACGGCATTGCCGCAGGGCGGGGGACAGGAGCTTTCCTTTGGGGAACTAGGAAGCCTTTATACAGTGCCTGAATTATCTAAGATATGTTCTGAAATCGCAAGGCATCAAAAGAAGTGGCTTACAGCATCCTATTCCAAAAATGATTTTTTTGACCTGGTCCGCAGCATGGTTCAGGTCTTTTCTTAATGTAAATTAAAAGGAGGAACTATATGCTCTATAACCAATACCGTCCAACGGACTTTTCGGAAGTAAAAGGGCAGGAGGATGTGCTTGTCACAATGAAACGGCAGTCTCAGACCGGGAAATTCGGACATGCGTATCTGCTTGCAGGGCATCGTGGAACAGGGAAGACGACCATTGCACGCATCCTGTCTAAAGCCATTAACTGCGAAAATCCCACCGAAAAAGGTCCCTGTAAGGTATGCCCGAACTGCCTTGCAGCAAAAAACAGCATGGACATCAAAGAACTGGATGCCGCTACCAATAACGGTGTGGACCATATCAAAGAACTTACTGGGCAGACCAAATACCGTCCGGTACAATTAAAAAACAAGGTTTTTATCATTGATGAAGTACATAACTTATCGACGGCCGCATTTGACGTACTATTAAAGCCTTTGGAAGAGCCGCCTTCTTATTGTACTTTCATTCTCTGTACAACAGAACTGCATAAAATTCCCGTCACAATACGGAGCCGTTGCGAAACCTATACATTCCATCCAATTCCACCCATACCGATGAAAGAACGAATACGGGAAGTGCTGGAGGATCAGAATGCAACCTGCGATGAGGATGCACTAAACCTTATCGTCCGTAACGCAAACGGCGGCATGCGTGACGCCCTTGGCATATTAGAACAGCTTATGGCAGGCTCCGGCAACGCAATCACGGTAGAAGCGGCGAAGAAGCAGCTTGGCGTATTGGATACGGATGCCATCTTGAACACCCTTTCAAGTATTATCAGGCTGGACACTGCGGCATCCCTCTCATCCATGGAAGACCTGCTGTGCGGCGGGAAGTCCCCTTCCCTTATTATCGAAACATCGCTCCGTGTGCTGACAGACATGATTACCATGAAAAGCACCGGAAACCGGCAGTCAGTCATGCACAGCAAGGATTACATCCGGCGGAATATCTTGCAGCGCTCATGACATCCTTTCGCAGCAACAGCGCAAAGACTGCAGAATACCTGCTTTTAAGCAGGCAGATGAAGATTCCCATAAAAAAACCGGATATCGGGAAGGGCGGAATTGATTTCACCGTAAAGGACGGCACCATTCTGTACGCGCTTGCATCCATACGGGATGTCGGAGAAGGGTGTGTGGCAGAAATCATCAGTGAGCGTGAAAAGAAGCCGTTCACCAGCCTTAAAGATTTTCTGATGCGTATGCAGAAGAACGGAAATCTCAATAAATCAGTAATCGAAGCGCTGATCAAAGCCGGCGCACTGGACGGCATGGGGCATACAAGGAAATACCTTATGGAGCATTATCCGGAAGTGCTGAACCAGATTCAGTATGACAAAAAGAACGGTATGCTCGGTCAATCATCACTGCTCTCACTATTTTCCAATGAGCAGCCATCTTCCAAGGAAGAGGAATATGCCATGTCAAAACTGCTCGAAGACGAAAAGGAGGTTCTTGGGATTTACCTGAGCGGACATCCGCTTGATGAGCATTATGAGCAGTGGATTTCAAATGTGACCGCCAAATCAGTCGATTTCATATGTCGTGAAGAAGGTGTCGCACTGACGGAAGGTGAAACCGTTGTTGTAGGTGGAATAATCCGGACTGTCACAATGCGAACTACCAGAACGAAAAAAAAGATGGCGTGCCTTGTGATGGAGGACCTAATTGGAAGCATGGACATTGTGGTATTTCCAGAGCAGTTTGAAAAATACCAGTCCTTTCTGAAAGAAGGGGAGATGGTGTTCTGCCGCGGAAAAGTGAAAAAAGAGGATGGAAAAGACGCAAGTCTGCAAATGGACTCTGTATCTTTCTTTTCCAAAGAGGATAAAAGCCAGAACATCTGGCTGCAATTTACAGACTTTGCAGATTATCAGGTCAAGGAAGCCCGTTTGGTTTCCGTAATGCGGAAATATCCTGGAACCGGAAAGCTGTTCTTTTATTTGAAAAGCACAAAGCAGGTCAAACAGGGCAGTAAGCCTATCAGCCTTGATGCAGCTTGTTTAAACGAACTGACTGGAATCTGTGGTAAAGATAATATAAGGATAAAATAATAATTATCATTCTTCCCAAAAGATTATTTTTGTATCTTTTGGGAAGTTTTTTTATTGTTATTTTATAAGTTAGGATGTATAATCAAGGTACTATCTTTGCAGGACTCATTTAAGAAAGAGGAAGAGAGGATGGGACTGTATCATATATTCAGCTATTTTATCATAATTATATCAGAGATTATATCATTAATTTATTCAGTAATTGGTAAATGGAAATCCTGAAACCCCAGTAAAATAAGGCATTCCGGGTATTTATGCCGGGTGGGGCGTAAAAAAAGTGGATGAAGATATAAAAAAGAGGATGGATTTCTAAAAAAGAGGGAGAATAGTTCCTTATTTTGGGTGAAAAGATTAGGGAGTGGGAGAAATTTCCATAAAAAGGATGAAAAATTTTTTTATGTGGAAAAGCGTGGGAGTGTAAAAATGTTCTCAGGAAACGGATTTTGAAGATAAATGTTGGAAAATAAAGAAAAAATTTGCAAATAGTCAGAATAAATGATAAAAAAAGGCACGACAAAAAAGCCTCCATTTAGGATGCAGCAAAAAAGAAGGACTTTCTGCGGATGATGGTTCTTGCAAGGGCACCGATTTTTTCAATCGGATGGTTCCGCAGGACATATTTATTATAGATCAGGCTGATTGCCATATGTACCATATTCAGGTTGTACTGGAGCGCAAGGGATGCAAGGTCTTCATAGTCAGAAAGGGTAAGGCACAGTGAAGGGTATTTTTCGGACGGGCTGATGTCCATCATGGAAAGGATGGAATCAAGGCGTTCCTTTTCTTCAGGATGCTTAGCGCTGGCGGCATCGCCCAGGACGGTATTGATATGGTCAACATGGTCTATCAGGCTTTCCTTCGTTTCTTCCAGCATTTGTTCACGCAGGTTCTTCTGCGCGTACTTTTCCTTAATGGTGAATGTGACATTCTTATCATCAAATGAAAGGTCAAAGATTGCGTCATTTTTTTCCAAAGCTTTCTGTATGACATTGCGCTTGCAGTAAGACGGCAGGAACCCGCGAAGCCTCTGGTATTGCGAGGTGACGGGAGATGCAGTGTCGTTCTGGGTATCAGAATAAGAGGCATTATCAACTTCTAAAATGCCTTTCAGGTTCAGCCTCAGTGTATTCAGGTTTTCAATGCCGCATAGATCCAACAGCATGTCCCGCGACATAGTGATATAACCGCGACCGCCTTCGGCCGCAGTTAAATGGTAATTTTTATATTCCGGAAGGAAAACGTTTATGTAACGGTCATGGATGCCAGAATTGCAGAAGTAACAGTACCCATAATCCTGGAGTACGTCATTGCAGGCGTCAATAGTGGCAGCCGTGCAGCCGATTGTCGCTGCAAGTTCATTTATGCAGACATCTTTGATAAATCCGTGGCTATCCGGTTGGAGAAAATGGTATAATAAGAGCAGCTTGATGGCGTTGCCTTTCAGTGTAGGCTGGTAGCCGTAGCGGTTCTTTTCATTGATATAACGCTTTTCGGTAGTATAGGAGGTCTCCCATACAGAAGTCGGGCATGTATGGCAGAAGCAGTGGATTTTATCCGCTTCTTCATCCAGTCCGAGCGCCCTAAGTTCTTCTTTTTTCTGATGGATGATGCAGTTATGGCAGTTTGATTGGCATTCATTCAGAACATCAGGTCCTTGAGAATAGACTTCAATATAATTCTTCTGAAGACCGATGGCCTTTGTAAGAACGCCCTTCCCGATACGGGCGAAGCTGTTAAACTCCACGGCATGGCCCCCCTTTCCGATTTCTCAGAGATATCTCATGTTCTTATAAAAAGTACATGAGATGGTATCCTAAAAATAATTATAAGCATTATTATTTAATTTGTAAATGTTTCCAAAGTGGCGAGGGAAATGGTATCTTTTTGACAAAACTGCATATTTTATCGGCTTTTTGATGCTTAAAAAAACTGCGAATAAAATGGGAGTATTTTTTGTTAAACCGCAAAAAATCAGTATTTCTATGTAAATTTAATTTTATAGAAGAATTTTTTTATGAAAAAAGGCGAGATTAAGGGTATCAAAAAGCTGTATTATTGCATGTCTAGTTTAAGACTCACCAAAATGGCGAAAAAAATGGTATCAAAAGATAAGTTTTTATGTTTGAAATGTAGATGAAAATATTAGAAAAAATTTTAGGACGGAAAATGAATTCTTAAAAATGGCGAAAAAAATGGTATCATTTCGGAGTATGTTTGTTTTAGGCGAAAAAAAAGGATGTAAAATCATAAAACGGCGAGAAAACTGGCATCATTTTATTAAAACGGCGTAAAAATCTATGCCCTGTTTTTGCTGTCCTGTAAGTATGAATCAGAGAAAAATGTCAAAATGGCGAAGAAAATGGTATCATTTTGTCTAAAACGGTACGGTTAGCAACGAAATGATAAAAACGGCGAGAAAACTGGTATCATTTTTATATATTAAAGAATAAGAAATGAGTCTTGGACTGAAACAGAAAAAGGCGAAGAAACTGGAATCATTTTTTCAAATAAATCCAAAACAGTGCAAAATGGAAGAAACAGTATAAGAAAAGCCATACGGCGTTTTCGTATGGCTCTTTTTTACTATGTGAGATCCAAAGTAGCCTGAATAGCTTCCCTTCCGGCAAATCAGGGATCTGTTAGGTTTCATTTATCCTGGCTGTGCTTATAAGATCCGCCCGTTCATCATCGCTCAGGGGGAAGTAGTACAGGTGGAACAGCCCTTGTTCCTTGTCATAATGGAAGTTTGCAAGGGCAATCGCCTTTTCAACGAACTCCTGAAGCGTTTCCGTGATCAACAGGATATTGTCTGCCTTCTTTTTCTTCTTGAACAGGATGATGCGCTGGAAATAAGAGTAGTCATAGGTTTTGTACAGATATCCTTGCTCGTTAGGAACGGACGAGGTGGAGAGCGCAATGCGTTCTTTCTGTAAATTATGATAAAGCAGCCTGCTCAGTTCCAGTTCCAGTGAGTTGTAGTTGCTGGAAGTTACGGAAATCATTTTTTTCTTTGTAATGGATTCATACAGGGTATTACCAAAAGTTACGGCAACAAATTCCTTTCCGTCTCTGGAAATGGTGCGTACACTGTCAAAGAACGAGAAGGTGTAGATTGGCTCGTTCGGATTGTCTTTTTTATACAGCTGGAAACCGGTGCGTGCCATATTATGCAGGCGCATCTTTACGTCGTCATAGAGCCGCTTGTTCGGGCGGCTGTTAATTGCTTTTGCAATGGTGCCGACTTCCAGGATAATCTGTTTGCTCTCATAGAAGTCGAGGTTGATGTGGTTGATAAGTGTCATAAGGATCTGATTGTCTTTTGGGTCGAATACCCGGAGCTTCTCCACATTAGGGGTTTCACTCGGGTCATAGCTGACAAGCATCTGGAAAGTCGTGTCATCCTTATCGAAATTCACAAGGTCTGCCACATAGGAATCTAAGGACTCCTTGAAAGGGACAGAAAATTTTGCCGGAGCAAAGAATGGCTTGTCCAAAAGGATATCAGGTTTCTTTGAAAAGTAGTTTTCAATGTTTCCATCATAGGATTCTAAAATAATCTCAATCAGGTTGATAATCAGATCGTTTTTGAAGCTGGTTTTTACCTGAAGCTTTGTTCTGTTAGAAAGAAGGGGATAATCAATCAGGAGGCTTTTGTCATTTTTCTGCCAGTCATCCAGTTTTTTCTGATAATTCTCAATTACTGTTTCCACGTCCGGGGCATCGTACAGCTTCAGGAAAAAACTCCCCATGAGATGGTCGTGGTCGTGCCAAATCATATAATAGGGATTTTTCTTGTCAGAAAGGGGATATTTTCCGTAGAGGGATTCATAATTGCTGACCCAGCGCTTCCTTTTCTGACGGCGCATTTTGACCTGCGTGTTATAAACGGAATTGATTTCCGTCTTTTGGGTTTCGTTCTTGATGTATTCCCATAAAGTGTCGGAAACAAGCCCGTTCAGGTCTGCGTATTCCTCAAAATATTTCTTGTGCTCTATGCAAAAAAAGCTGCTCAGACGATCTGCTAAATGTTCGCATAGGGACGTGATTAACTGTTGTGGATAAGTTGGCATGTTAAAACCTCCGACTTTTATTAATTCCAGTATATTATACTACTTTTGGGGGCAAAAGGCAAAGAATTAGTAGGAACTCTTAATCAGGCTCTTTTGAAAACAGTAAAAGGGCGTTAAAACGTTAAAATCACCATATGGCAATATGTGAAGAATTGTGTTATACTAAAAAAATTAAGCAAATCTACAAATCGTGCATTTACGGAGGATTTGCGCAAATACGGCTGGTCCGTGGATATTCCCAACGGAAATCGAAATATACTTGCGGAGGAACATTTCAATGGATTTCATTCAGTTAAAAATTGCAAAAGACAACTCCATAACAAAGTATATAACGATTATCAGAAAGTTCGATCATTCCTTGTCCGCCGGAACGATACAGCAGCGAATTGATGAAAATGATTTTGTGATGGGATACGACTTGGAGCGTAATGATGTTTCAGAGGATTCGGACGGAAATGAAATTGACAGAAAAAAGATTTTTCGGGATATGCTTGAAGAACTTTGTCGGGTGGGCGCACGGGTTTCCATCTATCAGGACGGGGACATGCTATCTATGGAATATTTGGACTATCGGCTGAAAATACCGGATGAAATGTGGCGGCAGGTAAAACGGGACATATATAGAGAACTGGAAGATTTTAGCGAAGAACGGCAAAGAATATGCAGGAAGAGATTAAGGAGGTTTGTTATGAATTCCATCGAATTTGGACAGAAATGCAGACCTTATAACAGGCAGTAATTGTCCCCAAAAAGGATAGAGATTATCAAGATTCTAATAAGAAATATTAAGACTTGGCGAGGAGGTAAAGTGTAAATGAACAGAGATGAACTGATCGAAAATCTGCGGACAACCCTTCTGTGGGAAACTGTGTGTGCCCAGATTGAACACGGGAAGGAAGCGAATGTTATTTTGCAAAAGGCGGGCGTGGAGAACGGCGTTGCTGCCGAATGTGCAGAGATTCAAGACAGCGAGGATTTTTTCGTAACGGACGTTTGCGAAAGCGGCGGCAGGATTGCCATTGATTTTGAAATGCCGTTTATCCTTTGCGTGAATAATAAATACCATATCGAAGCGACGGCGGAAGGAAAGCTGGATATACCGAATACTGGGAACTATCCGTATGATTCGCATGATTTTGTGGCTATGGGAAAAGAGGAACTGCTGTCTTTTGGCGGCATTGTCAGAATTTCTTCCATTACATACAGCGACGTCGAACTGCTGGGCATGTCAGGCGAAAAAATCGGTGAAAGAATAGCAGATTTTTTGGAGGAAGTAAAGGCAATTCGTTGGTTTGAAAACAGCGGCAGGCCAAATGAAAAATATGATATGGTTTTTTCTCTCTATGAGGCGTGCGACGGGTTGGGAAAACAATATACGGAAGCCTGGGAATCTCAAATTTATCCGCTGGAAAATATAGCCGTGAAAAAAATCGGCGACGATGCTGTTGATGATGCTTTTGAGACCGTTTCCGCCGCAATCGGCGATACTGTTTGGGAAAAGTTCGGCGAATTTATCGACAGACAGCGTTTAGGCAATGAACTTGCAGTTTGTGATGAGCTTTTTGACAGGATTATGCGGGATATGGCGTGGGCATGTGTGGAAAAAATATTGGATATGCCCGTTTTTTTTACCATGCTGGCAGAAATCTATAAGGAAGGGTATTTCCCATGTTCATGGAATGGGGAATATCCTTCCGGACGGGCGGTTGTATTGTAGCGTCCGCAGGATAACCTAAATTTTTTTCGTATGTAAGTGAGTTCGCAAACTGTAAAGATAAAAATTAGGAGGAAAAGAAATGAAAGATGAGAAAAAGGTCGAATTTACACAGAAGTGGATTGGGGATGCAGTAAAAAGGCTGCTGGAAAAAGAGGATATTTACGAAAGTGATATGGAGAAAATTAAGTATCTGCGTATCGGCAGCGACTTCGCTGACGGCTATATGATTCAAATGAGTACGTCAACGCCTCCAGACCCTTTCTATGACACAGGCGGAGGCGATGAATGGGTACCGGGTCCTGATGGCGCCACCGTAACCGGCAGATTCATCAAACTTTACATAGATTATATGAAGGAAAATCCAATTGATTGGATACTTGCGGATAAAGGTGAATATGCCGGCAGATTCATCAGCCTTTCCCCAGAATATATGGAGGGAAACCTGTCTGATTGCATATCTTCGGATACACCGGAACGTATTTTTCAACTTTCGACATATGACTTTTGGCATAAATATGAAGAGGAATATGAGGAATCGGAAGAGGATGGGGAAGATTGGGAAGATACTGAGAAAAAGTGGAAATCTTTTGAGAAAACGATCTTGTGTGTAAGATACAGGGAGGAATATGATGATGAAGATGCATGGGATGCGTGGTACGAGAAAGTAAAGCGAAGCATCCAGCAGGATATTGGACTGTTTACCGGACTGGAGGCACTTCGGATTCAGGGAGCGGAATATCAGGATATGACTTTCTTGAGAACGATGCCTAAGCTGCGGGTATGGGAAGTGGTAGAGACCAATTTTGCCTCCATGGAAGGTATCGACGACCTTGTGCGGTTGAAACAGCTTTGCTGCTGGCTGGATTAAAATATATGGACATGAAACAGCATTGTTTTAAGTGTGCATTGTAAAAGAATGGAGGGGTTAGTGTGAAAACTATATATGAAATTGACTTTTCTGCCCTGAGTGCAGATGAAAAAATGGAATTTATGGATGACCTACGGGATGCAATGAAGACAAGCTTTCAGGAGAAGTCTTTCGCTGTTGAGCTTCTGGCCCATACTTTAATTTTTACTCGCTGGTGGAACTCCTACAAGTACATGGCTCCCAACGAGCCAACTCCAGAGATATTAGGAACTGCAATAGAATTGCTGTGGGATTTTCAAGAGGGAAAATGTTCTCTCGATGTCTTTACCCGATTCCAACAAAGCTTTTCTGACGCTGCCTTGGAAATTTTGACCGGGGATGATGGCGGGCTGAACGAGGATTCAGAAAGCGAAGCCTTTTATCTGAAATATTTTCACAAGTGGGAAGCAAGGTCCTATGATGTGTTCCTTTCCAATTTGTGTACCGTGCTGGAGGAGGCTGTTTCCCAAGACATTACGTGGGAGGCTGTGGAGAGTGTTATTGATGGGGATATCGGGGACACCATGATAGACTTTTTTGAAACTGTTTATAAAAAAGATTCTAATGGTTACTACGCTTCTGAATTGGAGCGCAGGGAGAACGAGACATACAACACGCCCACTTTTGCCCGCGTGATTTCTCTGCTCCAACAGGATATGCGCACTGCGTTGGAGGATGTGCCGCTTCCTGAGTTACGGATGCAGTATCAAAACGAATATTTGTTCTCGCCGGAGGAGAGCGCCAAAATCAGTGATTACCGATAAATTTATAAAGTAGCATGGGATTCAGGTTTGTCAGAGAATGGGACAAGCAGAAGAACGGCAAAGAATATTTGAGGAGATTAAATACCCATAGAATATGTCGCGCCGGATTTTTTTACTTTTATCAATAATATGGTTAATTAAGAAGACAGTGAAGCGTAAATGGAGGATGAGAAAATATGAAAATACCTAAAATACCGGCAGCTTATGAGGACTATCTCAAATCAACTGTCAAGCCGTCCAATCGGATTAAGTTCACTTTGAAGAAGACAAAACCTTGGGAAAGCAAACTGGGTGGTTGTCCTTATCTGGAAAGTAGAGAACAGTATCCTATCGGGAAAAACGGAAAACCTATGATGTTCTTTGCGCAGATTAACCTTGCCGAGATGCCGCTTCTGCCGGATTTTCCGCAAGAAGGGCTGCTGCAATTCTATGTGGAGAATGATGAGTGTTATGGCTTGGATGGGGCGTGCATCGTGAAGTATATCCCCGAATACAAGAAAGACGAAAAGTCACTCGTCAAGGAAAACCCATACAGCGACGATTACGAGGAAAATCTGCCTTTTACCGACGATTGCAAGATAGCGTTTGTTCAAGAAGAAAAGTTTGTCGGAACAACTTGTCCCGAGTTTGAGCAGAAGTTTGGAGACGTGTCGGAAAAGGAGATGGACATTCTTTATAAGATCTGCAATGCCGATGAAAGCCGCATAGGCGGATATCCGTATTTTGTCCAAAGCGCCCCTGCGTATTATAACAGTTCGGAATATACGTTGCTGCTTCAACTTGACGTGGACGATACAAGCGGTCTGATGTTTGGTGACAGCGGCAACTGTACGTTCATCATTTCCCGCAAAGATTTGCTGGCAAGAGATTTTTCCAAAGTGGAATATGACTGGCAGTGCTGTTGAATCAATCAAGCTGCCAGTCTGTGAATAGATGAAATAAGGCAGGAAGTAGAGCCAGACATATATGGGGAACCGAGAGATTAGCGGAGAACGGCAAAGAATATTTAAGGAGAAAGAAATGAGTGCAAATAATACGGAAAAATCGGAGGATGCTAAAATGTGGAAAGAACGTTTAGAGGAAATCAGGCGGGAAGAAAAAAAGTATGGCGCGGACATAAACGGCGGTGTTTCAGCGGAGGAAGCACAGGAATTTGTAAAAGCCGTAAAAGATGAATTGGGTATCGACTTGTCGGAGGAATATCTCAAAATTTTGCGAATTATAAATGGCATCGAGTTTAACGGCTTCATTCTTTATGGGGTTGATGAACCATTGCTGAAAGAAGCGCCCAATCAGCATGTAAACGGGCTGATTGACTGCAACAAAGTCTGGTATGAAAACGAATGGCAAAAACAATATCTTTTTTTAGGGGAAGGCAGTATAAGCTGGTATGTTTATGATTTGAACACAAAGAGGTATTGTGAACTGGATAACCCGTCGGGAGAACTCAGTGAGGAATTTGACGATTTTGAGCAAATGCTCGATAAAATGCTTGAAGATGCGTTGATGTAGAAGGAATCAAGGTTTTTAATGAACTATATTCGTACACTTTTTATAGTGGGGGAGGCTATTTCCTGTCGGTCGTATCGGGAATGAAGGGAGGCTGCAAATTATGTATGGCAATCGAATTTTACATATACATGGAAAGGCAAAGGCACAAGATTTGGATTGCATCGGGCAAAAATTTCAGGTGAAAATTCTGGCGGCGGAAACCTTTTCTGTTTCAGCGTAAGGGAGGAGGATTAAGGCGCAATCTATTATTATGATCATGAGTTTGAATATGGCGAGGATTCGGAGGAATATTTAGATGGATTTCATTCAATTAAAAATCGGAAAAGACAGCTCCAGTGTGGCTGCTCTTTTTTTATGTTTCTGGATGCTGATGGATGCAATGGAAAAGGCAGGGAAGAAATGAGAGTATGGGACAGAATATAAGTTTTAATGTTTGTTTTTTGCAGAATATATCAATATTTGGTATAATTAATGCGTAAGTTATAGATATATGGAGGATAAAGAATCATGCCAAAAAGGAATCTTACATATCATGAGCAGAAAGAAGCAGATTATACATTGCAGTTAAGGCAGCTTTTATCAGAGATGCCTCCATATGCAAAGGACTATTTTCGTGCTGTCGAGCAAAAAACCAGTGCTAAGACCCGTGTATCTTATGCTTATGATTTACAGGTTTTCTTTCACTTTCTGTTGGAAGTGAATCCGACATTATTTGATAAGTCCATGAAAGAGATTTCATTAAAAGATATTGATATGCTGGCGAGCAATGATATTGAAGAATATCAGGAATATTTAAAATATTATGAAGCGGAAAATGGTGAGCAGAAAAATGGCGCTTCCAGTATTGCGCGGAAAATATCTTCTCTGCGGAGCTTTTTTGATTATTTCTATAAAAAAGAAATACTGACAAAGAATGTGGCCATGCAGGTTGATATGCCTAAGCAGCATGAAAAAGCCATTATCCGGCTTGAACCAGATGAAGTTGCCATTATGCTTGATAACATTGAAAATTATGAAAAGCAGCTTACGGGAAAGAAAAAAGATTTTTTCTTGAAGACGAAGATCAGGGACATTGCGATTATTACATTATTTCTTGGAACTGGGATTCGGGTATCGGAATGTGTCGGACTTGATATTACAGATGTAAATTTTCGTGAGAACAGTATACGCATTATTCGTAAGGGTGGAAAAGAGTCTATCTTGTATTTTGGGACAGAAGTGGAAAAGGCTCTTTTGGATTATATTGAGGGGCCGCGGGTTATGGTTGCTATGCAGGCCGTTTCAGGAGATGAAAATGCTTTATTTTTCTCTTTACAAAAGAAACGTATCAGCGTTCATGCGGTAGAAAATCTTGTTGAAAAGTATGCCAAAGAATTTGTTCCACAAAAGAAGATTACTCCCCATAAGCTCCGCTCTACTTTTGGTACAAGCTTATATCAGGAAACCGGAGATATTTATTTGGTGGCGGATGTGTTGGGGCATTCTGATGTTGGGACGACTAAGAAGCACTATGCGGCGATTGAGGATCAGAACCGAAGGAGGGCTGCTTCGGCTATTAAATTACGTGAAAAAAGATAGGGCTTCATATTTATTACATCATTGATGGGGTGGTTGTATGCAGGATAAAGAAGATATCGGTTTCGTCCGTCATAATATTATTAAGGATCTTTGTATAGAGTAGGCATACATTTTATTTTTTTGTGACGGCTTTTGAAATTCAGGAATGATGTTTCATGAGTGTTGACATTTTGAGGTTTCACTATTATAATTAAATTACTATTTTGGTGAAAGTGGTATTAAATATGAAATTACATTATAAAGAACAAGAAATTTTAGCAGACCGGTTTATGAGGCTGCCTATTGTACAAAAATATGAGGTCTGTGAAAAGATGCAGGACGGATTTATTGCAAATATAGAACTAGATGATGGTTATGAGTTTGCGCTTATTGTTTATGTCATGCAGGAAGCATTTCCGGCTCAGGTCCTGGAAAAAATCAGGAATATTTCTAAGGAAAAAGGGAAATATCCGGTAATTGCTGCACCATATATTTCTGACGTCACAGCAGAAATATGTGAAAAAAATAAAATAGGGTATGTGGATTATGCCGGAAATGCCTTGTTTTGCGGTCATTCCATATACCTTTCTGAAAAGGGAAATAAAAATGTAAAGCCTAATAGACGGGGGCTTGTTTCGGTTTTCGAGCGGTCTGCAGAAATCTCATCCTTGATTTTGAGAGAAGTATTTTATGATGTCTCAAAGACATGGAAGCTGAAATACTTATCAGAAAAAGTCGGCTGCAGTATAGGGCAGGTTTCAAAGGTAAAAGATTTCCTCTGTAGAAATGCATGGGCAGAAATGACATCAGATGGGATAAAATTATTGAAACCGGAAGAAATACTTGCTGAGTGGAGCCGGGTTTATGGTAAAAAAGTACCAGATATTTATGCCTGCTATAGTTTGGATAAACCAACAGATATTGAGAAGAAATTAGCGCTTATGAAAGAACAGGCTGACATAGATTATTATTTAACAGGGTTCTCAGGAGGTGTTCGTTATACACCAGTCGTCAGGTATAATAAAGTGCATGTATATATTTCCGAGGAAGACATAAAGGAGGCAATGACTTTCTTGGAGTGCAAGCAGGTAACAGATGGACAAAATCTAATCATATATCCGATAGCGGAATCATGTTGTATAAAAGATGCACATCAGGAAAATGGATATAGCGTGGTTTCTCCTGTTCAGATATATTTGGACTGTATGCAGATAAAGGGACGCGGGGAAGAAATGGCAGAAGCAGTGATGAAAAAGGAAATACTCAAATGATAAAGGATGAAGAATTAAAAAGTAGTGCAGATTACATCGAAGGGCAAAAAGAAGCGGCACATCGCATTTTGATAGAATTGGTTAATCTGTTTCAAGAGTATCAGGAAGATATACGCATAGTTGGCGGATGGGTTCCGGATTTAATGTTTCCAAAAGAGGGACATGTCGGAAGTGTTGACGTTGATATTCTGATTAATCATTTAACGCTTCAGGATGCTGGTTATCAAAATATGGCATTGATTTTGCAAAGGAATGGGTATGAAGAACATCCCGAAAAGTATTTTTCGTTTGTTAAAACTGTGATTGTTGATGGAATATCATATCCTGTAGACGTTGATATACTGGCGGGGATTTATGGCGGAACTCAATTGAAAAAACGCAGTCAGCATGTGCAAGGAATAAAGGCATTAAAGGCTACTGGTGGTAATTTCGCATTTGAATTCCCACCACAGAAAGTAAGGGTTAAGGCCAAAAGACCCGACGGTGCGATGGATATTGTTTATGTTAATGTAGTTGCTGTTGTGCCATATCTGATTATGAAAACGGCGGCAATAGGACGGGGAAAAGCGAAGGATGCATATGATATTTATTTTTTGATTAAACATTATAACGGCGGAGTAAAAGAATTGGCAAAACAATTTCAAAGCTTTGGGGATAAGCAAATTGTATTGGATATGAAGCAGAAACTAAATGAAAAATTTGCTTCTACAGAACATTCTGGACCAAATGATGTTGTCGATTTTATGGATTTATTGGACGAGGAAGATTTTGAAATGATAAAGAGGGATGCTTATGAGCAAGTTCAAACATTACTCCAATTAATATAAAAATAGAAATGACGGTTTTTGGAAGGCGAATGATTATGTCGGGCAAAAATACTACATACCATGAGCAGAGGGAAACAAGTTATACTCTATAGCTTAGACAGCTCTTAACAGAACTGCCTCCATATGCAAAAGATTATTATATCATTGATGAGGTGATTGCATGCAGGATAAAGAAAATATTGATTCTTATGAAATCAAATATGCAGTTCCCTCGTATTACGACATATATAAGCATGGTGGAAGTACCTTAAAGAATGATAGTCGTGGTATGAGGTTGATGCTACAGTATTTTTCAAAGTATTTTACAGAGGAGCAGCTTCAGTCCAATATGCAGCGGTATAACATTGAGAATATGCTTGCCATAGTAAAAGACTATTTTTTTAGGGAATATGGTTATACAGGTGATAATATAGAGTTAAACAACCGATATCAAAGGACGATAAACAGTTATATTTACAATGATAAGAAAAATCCCGCAGTAGTGCATATAGACGAGCTGTTTGAATCGACCATGATGGCATTTTTTCTTGCCATGTTTAAATGGTCGAAAGACTTTGATAATCCGGAAGTGTATGGAGACTGCTATGTGTACGTGCTGTTTTTGATGAACGACGTAAGCATTTTGGGGGAGATGCAGGGAGAAGATGCTAACAGGGCATTACTGGGAATGGTTGCAGATGACCTGCAGATTTTGCAGCTTGCTGAAGACTGTTATTGGACTGTACTGGCATTCAGTTTGGCCCATGAGATTGCGCATGCTTACTTAGCCAATATTGGGAAAAAATACACCAAAGAACATCCGGAAGAAGAGGAATTTGATGCAGATGAGATTGCGTATCATATTGTCCTTAAGATTATTATGGACAAAGAGGTAAGAGGCATTGTTTTAGAACCTTATACCTACCTCGCGCCAATGATGTATATGGATTTTTTTGATATGGTTTATTATACTGATCGGGTACTATATAAAACATTTTTCTACAATGAAACACATCCGACTTTAAAAAAGAGGAAAGGCTGGCTGTTTGCCATTGTAGACAGAGATGAATATTATTTTGATACGAGGGAGGGTAATTACTTATATCGTGGATTTAATGAGGTGTATAAAGAATATAAAATTCAGACTATCCTGAAAATGGAGAGAGGTAAGCTGGTAAAGATTATCCATACCGAACAGAGGGAAAAATTAAAGGAACTGATGAAAGGGGAAGAAGAGAATGACTAGACAGCAGGCGATGGAATATGATGATAAACTGAGTAAAAAGTTACAAGACTATGCCAGTGATTGTGGGGAAGATAAGACGGCTGCTAAGAACATAGTAGATAATTATATAGAATTTTTACCGGAAAACGATATTAAAAACATGGTTTTTCTTGGTAATGATCCGGTTTCCTATAAACTCGGTAATGTTCGGATTGACTTAAAGAAAGCAATTTTGGCGGGAGTGGAATTAGCCGCGTCCGTCAGCAGACCAGAGAGTATTTTTAATTATATTCAAATGTTAATAGTATCAGTATTGTTTATCAGAAGTGTCACCAGGCAGGAACTGAATGGGATAGAGGTTTATATCGTCTATTTGCTTCATATAAAAGGGGCTTACCAGTCCGGTGTTGAAGAAGAACAATTTATTCATGATTTTCAGGAATGGTATATGCAGCGGGAAAACACAACATTGGAAAGACGAAATGTAGTGGAGACTATCAATCATTTGTATGAAATGAAAGTGGCAGATTTTGAGAATGGGAAAATCTGTCTAAGGGAGAAAGTTTGGGGAAAGCTCGAATAAGTTTGGGGGAACTGTAATGGTAGGAATGAATCCGCTGGAATTTCTGGAAGAAGTGCAACGTGAATATATGGTAAGTGCATATGGAGATGTTATCGACTATGATGAAATGTATTCTAACGGTAATTTTTTTGATTTTTTACAGCAGGAATACAATTTTAAGTGTGAGAACAGGGATAAACTGATAAAATCACTGCGCGAAATGAGGAGCAGACATGTTATTTCACGGTACGAAAACCCATACTATTATAAGTTTTTTAGTGATATTATCAGTAACATTCATAGGATAAAGGATGCATTTATGGATTGTCATGGGCTGGATATGCCATTGTTTGGGACTGTAGAGTTTGATATGTTTTGTGCCCAGATTAGGTGTCCCAATAGTGATATGCCGCCGATTATTCTATTTTACAGCGGAATCATACAATTTGCCCATAACATTACAAATGTGCTGACAAAGGCTTTCCCTATTCAGGTATTGGATGGAGAAAAAATTACCTTCGGCATGGAGCCTGAAAAAATCAAAGATTGTATCAAGAGTAACAGATGGATTGAAAAACGGTTCACAGATATAGTCCTAAGTATATTTTTTTGTGGAAATGTTGATATGTGTGATGTTTCTCAGCCAGAGAATGATTATCTTTATCGGCAATTCAGTAATGCGCTGACAGATTCTTTTCTGACTTTTATCGTTGCCCATGAGTGCGCACACTATTATTTGGGGCATTTGGAAAAAGATGCAGTTAAAGGGATAGTGACTCTTGGAAAAGTACAGTATGAGAACTTGGTTCCTGATTGGGAACAGGAATTTGATGCTGATTATATAGGTGCATTACTGACAATTCCGATACTTAATGAAAGAAAAATGGATATTCAGGTCATTTTGGGCGGGTTATATGTTGCCATGTGGGTGTTAAGCATCATTGAGAATTTGCAGATTAAGGGCGGATCAGACAAAACGACGCATCCGCCGGCAAAGGATAGGCTTTTGCAGATAAAGGAAAAGCTGCAGAAAATTATGCAGACCGATTTGCGTGTGTTAGAAATTTATGATGTGCTATTTTCTGATTTGTGGGAACGATTTTCTATAATCTCAGAGGAAGTTGAAACCAGAGTTTTAGCGGGACGTCCTATGGCAGAAGTTTCATACGAGCAGATAAAGAAAGTTATTTATAATGAAACGAATTTTAAATAGGAATTTCCAATATTGAACATAAATATCTCAGTTTTAATATTAACTATGAAATAAATATGGATTTGTTTCATAGTTGGGCATATCAATTATAGCCCTGACAGACAGATCATTGTCAAGGCTTTCTTAAAAGGAAACCGCTCTACAAAAATGCGGCAGTTTCCTTTTTATTGTCTGTATAATGGGGTTAAAACCCTCGCCTTAAGGCGAAACCTTTAGGTCAACCCCATAGCTTCAGGTT
>JAIEEY010000496.1 GCA_029067205.1 Lachnospiraceae bacterium | reverse complement strand
CATCATACACATAATGACACTACTTACTGCGGCTATCACCATGAAAATGGTTTCTGTGACAGTACTTGTGTTGCACTGTGCACGGTTGAAGGCTGTATCTCTACAGAACGGCATGAACACAATGGTGTTACTTACTGTGGGTATAGCCATGAAAATGGTTTCTGCGATGGATCTTGCCAAATTGTGCAGTAACTTTCTTTCTATACAAACCATACATGTTTCAAACTGTCATACTGGAGCATATCTTAAATTTTTTTTACCGATCTGCACATCACATTAAATTGGATGTGCAGATTACGGAAACGAATTTTAAGGTATGCTCTGTTTTTATGTATAGGTATCGCCAAAAATGCACCGTTGCAGACCTGCAAAACCTGCCTGCTCAATGTGAGCAGCAGTGACAAATCAGTTAGAGTATCCCCTGAAAATAAGCAACAATTTCCTTCATCCTGCTCTCCTGTTTTACATGGAAGGGACAACGGGATTCGCAATGTCCACACTGTACACAGTGCTCTGCCCTGACCGTCAGATTGCGGTAATGTTCTGCCGCCATGGAATCTCCATTCCTGGCAAGGTCATAATATTTATTGATGATACCGATATCAAGCCCTTTAGGACAGGGTTTGCAGTGGTTGCAGTAAACGCACTTGCCAATAGCTTCCGCAGGACTAAAAGAACCAATTACAGAATAGTCCCTTTCCACTTCTGGTGATTCAAAGTATCCCAGCAAGTGCTCAACTTGCGCTACACTGGACATTCCTGGTAGAACCGTCAGCACACCAGGCCTGTCCAGCGCATATTGAATACACTGATAATGTGTCAGAGCTTTTTTAAAAGGCGAAATAGCCGCATCCAACAGCTGACCGCCGGAAAAGGGCTTCATCACGGATATTCCAATTCCCTCTGCTTCGCAGCGGCGGTAAATAGCAGAACGTTCATCCACGGAACCTTTGGCATAGTCACCCTTTTGATAGTCATAACCCGGATTCACGGAAAACATCAGCATATCCACAGACGCCTCATCTAATACCTGATGAATGGTGGCTGGGGTATGTGAAGACAAACCGATATGTTTTACAACTCCCTCGTCTTTCATCTGTATCAGATAAGCTAATGCTCCGTTTCGCTGGTATTCCTGCCAGTCGGAAAGTTCATCAATGCAATGGATAAACCCATAGTCAATATAATCTGTTTTAAGCTGTGTAAGCTGCCACTCAATGCTGCGTCGGATTGTTTCGCCATCTGTACTCCAGCCGTAAGATCCAGAAGCATAATCTGCACCAAAATGAACCTGATAAAATACATTTTTTCTCACTGCACCAAGAGCAGTTCCAAAGTAGGGAAAAGTCCCGCCCTCCGCCGTTGCGAGATCATAATAATTGATACCACCTTCATAGGCTCTCTGTATCGCTGCAACAGCATCTTTTTCACTTGCTTCCGCAATGTACGAAGTTCCAAATCCCAAAACACTGATCCTGTCACCAGTTTTCTGATTGATCCTATATTCCATATTCTTCCTCCATAAAATCTAAAAGCATTAATCAGGATTTCACATATCCAGTGATAGTAAACTTTTCCATGTCTATTATCGTTCATACTATCATTACGAACTCAAACCCATCTTTCAACATTCGGTCTGGCATGATCCACCATACTACCCTGAACCGCTAGACCGCCTGTTACTGTAGCGCCCTTGCAGGCATTCCGAATCCTGCCTTCCGTTCCAATCAAAATTTTCCAAAAAAGTATATACCTCCATCGGTATATCACCCCAATAGTCTGGATAGCCCAGATAAATTTCATCATAATCCTCCAGGCTGTCTGGCAGAGAAACCAGTTCCGGTCTTGCTTCTGCCTGCAGATCTTTTTCGCCTGTACGATACAGGTGTCGTAATCTGCAGCGTAAGGAATCTTCTGTTCAATCTTAAACAGATCAGCCCCTGTTGTCTCTGCAACCATATTTATCACTTTTTCTGTATTACCTGTGGAAATGTAACGGCGGCTTCCACTGAAATAATTCTCATCCGCCCTTGAATAGAACACCACTAACTTTGCCAATTCGGTATTTTGAAGTTTCAGTAATATATCCGCCCTTCCCTCCGATCACCATCAGACGGATCTTCTATAGATTTTCCATATTAAGGAAATCCATTGGGAGCCTACCATACCCTGATAATATTCCTGTTTTACTGCATTTTTGACAGAAATATCATCTGGCCTCTTTTCTTTCTTTATTATTATATATGGAAAAACATATCAAATCAAGGTGTCAACATGAATCTTTCTTTCTTGTTGTTTATTTATTAAATAGACAACAAACTTATTTATTTTTATTTATGTTTCTAAATTTCCCTTTTTCTTCAACAAAATTCAATATATACTAAGGACTAAATTACAGTCAGTTAGGGATATAAATACAGTCAGACAGGTTCATTTTAATGGTCAGCTAAGGACAAAAATACAGAAAACTGCAGCGTACAATCAAAGGACAAATTTACAGATAGTTAGGGACGAAAATACAGTCAGAAAAGGATTCATTTATGGAATGAAGAAGCAAGGGACAATTTTACAGTGAAGGGAAGGTAGTGCAGTTAATATCATTGAAATTTTATGGGATATGATACATTACGAAGGACAATTTTACAGATAGCACAGTTTAGATAGGGACAAAAATACAGATATATATTTTTTGAAAGGACAAAAATACAGAATACGGGAAGAAAGCTGTGCGTTTGATCATATGTAATAGGAAAATAGATAAATATACTAAATCATAAAATAATAT
>JAIEEY010000495.1 GCA_029067205.1 Lachnospiraceae bacterium | reverse complement strand
GAATGATATATTCTTTTTTGAGTAAAACCCCTTGTCTGCTATAACTGTACAGTTTTTTACCCCGGACAGGGCGATTGTATCTGCCATCGCTGCCCTGTCTGCTATGTTTCCCGGCACCATCCGGTAGAATACCGGTGCATGGCTGCCCGAATCAAAAAGATACAGCAGCCGGACCTGTTTCTCCTGACGGTGCTCAGGATTATATCCCTTCCGTGCACAGGAATCGGAATTCCTTGTGAAAATGGAGGTCCCGTCTATGAGCACCGTTGACCGGTCTGAAACAAACGTCTTCATGAAGCGTCCCATTTCAGTCTCCCGCCCCGCACCCAGCATGGATACCAGCCTGCGGACGGTCTTGTCACAAATTCCGATATCCGGGTAGAGGTCGACAAGGCAGGAGTCCTCAAAACAGCGTTTCATCAGCCTGGGGGTGCAGCCATACACAAGCCGCAGCAGGGCAACTGTCTGGATCTCCCTGTAAATGTCAGGGAATGTTTCTCGCAGCCTGTCTGAAATATCCTTTCCAAGCTGGCCAAACATTTCAAACACCCCATAAGTGCGGACTACAGGGCTTATTGTTTCATACATTCGGAAATGGTTTGCATTTGGGATGAACCCGTCTTTTTCAGTGATCTTCCCGATGCATTTCCCGGTGACTTTTTTGGGACGGTTCTTTTCAGCATCCCATTTTGAAGAGATTTCATAAACATAAAAATGATTCCTGATACACCTTATTTCAGTCGCTCCGTACTGGCCTGTGTCAGGTTTGTGAATCCTGATATTATCGGGGATAGCCATGATTTCTGCCTCCTTTATCATATATACGTGACTTACGGGTATATGATACCATAAAATGGCAGTTATGTCACGCTAAATCGGGAAAAACGCCACTAAAAATCATGCAGTTTCATGCTATTTTGGTTGTTTTGGTCTGCAAAAGCATATATTTGTTCTCGTTTTAATGTCAGTTTAGGGATTTAGCGGCCTTAACTATATACGTAATTTGTTCCGCTTTTGTGTTTCAATAAAAAAGGGTGCTAAATGTAATACACCCTTTTTTGACTGCTTATCTAATTCTAATGTTTTATTTTATCCAGTTCTGTAATGTTTACACCTGCTGCGGAAAGGATTACTTTTAGTTCAATATAACGATCAGGCATCATATTATACGTGTTCATGTCGTTATTCTCTTTTGCTGACAGCATCCAGTTTTACAATCGTGAAAATTCAACAACGGAATCCTTTACGATATCAGACATACCAGGCATATAATCACCTTCCGGTTATAGAAATACATTGTCATACTATGCATTCTGCCGCTTTCTCCACTACATCATACCTTGGCACCATAAGCTGTTCCGCAAGCACCTTATACGGATCAATCTCATTGCTGAGCACCATCTTTGTGATCGTGGGCGAAAAACCGCTTACCAAAGCCACGCCAAGCGCATTCTCTCTTAGCGGAATCGTCTTTGTCCTGCTGCAGATATTCCAGAATACCAGCCTTGGCAAACGATAGCCATGCGCCGCATACCTTCTTGCAAAAGTATCAAACATCTTTTCGTCAGGTGACACCCACTTGCCGTTGATATTGTTCCTTGTCGCCATATCAAACTCCATGTCAGACAAGATCAGCAGATTTGCTGGAAGCTCCTTTTGCGGCATATGATATTTTACCGCTGTATCCAGTATCAGGTCAAATACAGCCTCGATATTGGTATTTGTAATCTCATTGTGACTCATGGCAATTTCCAGTTTTCCTAAAAGCGTCTTTCCCTTTGACAGATCCACAAACTGCGGTGTCTGGCTGAATGTGATATAAGTGTCCTTGAACTGTCCTGTACAATGCTCCGCAAAATAAATAGCGAGTGCATTTGCCACATCAAGACAAGTCACCTGCGTATTTCCTACCTTGGTAAACATACTTCCGGAACCGTCCGCAACGCAGAGTGTGTTTCCATTGCCCTGCACATAGTCAGGCAATGCCTTCCACAATTCCTCAAGTGTATCATCCAGTGACTTCAGATACCAATAGCCTGGCTTTCTTTCCGTATCAATATAAGAATGAACAATGTCATGCGGATAGAGTACACCTGCATGGATTGTCTTTTCTCCCTTCTTCACAGCGCCGAGAAACTCCCTGCGCCGCTCCTCGTCATTCCGCAAAAATGCTATGTTGTATATCAGATTTGCCCTTGACGGAACTGCCTCATAATTAATGTCCGCCCATCTCCTGCTGCTCATCTTCACTTCCACAATATCCAGATACTGCCTGTATGATGACAGCATTTGCCGATACTGTCTGCTTGTCATGGACAGTCGTTTTGCCAACATGCGTGCCATCTGCTTTGTGTTGTCCGAGGACGCATTCTCAGATGGAAGCCACTTCGCGCAAAGACTGATGGAAATACCCTTTTCCTTGTTGATGCCATCCTCCTGCAGCTGTCTCTGTATCATTTCCACAGCTTCATCCGCAAGCGGCGAATCCATCAAAGCCACGACGATATCCCAACGCGAATATTCTGGTATCAACGGCATCAAAGCCCGTGCAAGCTCAATATGGCTTTGTGCAAGGTAAATCATAATTGTCTTGAATAATCTGCGCTCCCCGAGTCCCTCCCGCACGTCACCTGCATAGAAAAGCCAGCGGATCGCAAGCTTTGGATCTTCATAATAAGCCTTCACAAACTGCTCTGCAATCGTCTCTGGCAAAGCATTTCGGAACGAGGAAACTGCAAAATTCAGATCAAGCAGAGCCTTTCCTGATGTCCGATACCCGACTGCGCCGTTTTCAGTCACAGATGTATTGTATTCATTATTCAACATGTTCTTAATATTCTGCATGAATCCCATTTTGATTCCCTCCTTTTAATTAGAGCAGGGAGTATTCTCTGCTCTTGCGCCGCCGATGCGCCATTACAGTGGCATATTTCCCCTGCATCGGCGTGTGCATATCATATTGTTTCGCAGAAATTGGAGCTGACAGGATTCGAACCTGCGACACGTGGGATCATCCATGTAAAATTGCTGCATGAGCTTTTATCAAAGCTCCTTTTTCACTGCTCTACCCATCTGAGCTACAGCTCCGTGATTTTGTACATTATAATGAATGATAAATGGAACCGACAGGATTCGAACCTGCGACCTGTGGGGTGACCTCCATATGTAAAATTGCTGCATGAGCTTTTATCAAAGCTCCTTTTTTACACCGCTCTATCCAGTTGAGCTACGGCTCCATTAGTAAACTATGATCATACTTTCTAAAACGGGGCCATTCGGATTCGAACCGAAGAATTTGGGATTTTAAGTCCTTTTAGAACGTTGCTGTGTGAATCTTTATCAAGATTCAACACGCCAAGAGCACTATGTCTTGGCGTGTTGTGCTCTGCCACTGAGCTATGGCCCCACATTCATATTTATTGTAAACGTACAACAGGGCTAGCCGGACTCGAACCGGCGACAAGGGGATTAGAAGTCCACTTAGAAAATTGCTGCATGAGCTTTTGTCAAAGCTCCTTTATTCCTGCTCTACCAACTGAGCTATAGCCCTACATAAGAGTGGTGCTTCCAAACCACCCATGCATCTACTATATCATACAAGTTTTAACAAAACAATATACTTGTAGTATAAAAAGAGCACCTCATATTGGAAAATCAATAGAGATACTCTTGATAAACATTTGATTATGAATTTTATTTATCCTGCTGGTTCTTTGCCTCAAAATCTTCAATATATTGAATGATAAGTTTCACCGTTCCATCCACGCCGAGAATACTGCTGTTGATAGAAAGGTCATAGCTGTCAGAGCGTCCCCATTTCTTAGTGGAATAATAATTGTAATAACTCTGGCGCTGCCTGTCCTTCTTGACCATCATCTCGCGCGCCTTATCCGCATCTATATCATACTTCTTCATGATACGCTCGACCTTTGCATCTTCATTTGCATGGATAAAAAGGTGCAGGCAGTTCTTGTATTCCTGCAGCGCATAATCCGCACAGCGTCCTACGATCACGCAAGGCTCTTCCTCCGCGATCTTCTTGATCGTGTCAAACTGTGCCATGAAAACCTTATGACTGATCGGCATATCCACAAATGAGGAAGAATTGTAGCCAAATGTGTATGTATCCATAACCAGATTGTAGAGAAAGGAATTGGTTGGCCGCTCATCATGGTTTCTGAGCATTTCCTCACAGAATCCGCTCTCCTTCGCCGCCCTCGAAAGCAGTTCCTTGTCAAAACACTGAATCCCGTAATGATTCGCAAGTTTCTCACCAATCTCGTGTCCTCCAGAGCCAAACTGACGTCCGATTGTAATTATAGTATTCATAGTAATCCCTCCATTCTGACTGTCATAACATAATACTATTATATCCTGTATAAGGCCAAATTTCAATCACTTTATATTCCGGAGTACTTTTAAAAGCTTTTCAAAGTAATCTGGCAAAGGTGCCTCGAACTCAACATAGTTCCCGCTCCTGGGATGAACAAAACCAATCGTCATGGCATGAAGAACCTGCCCTTCTAAATGAAAAGGTGCTTTTCGGTTTGTATATACAGGATCTCCCAACAGCGGATGCCCAATACTCGCCATATGAACCCTGATCTGGTGTGTCCTTCCAGTCTCAAGCTGACACTCTATGTATGTATACTGGTCAAAACGCTCTAACACCCGATAGTGTGTCACGGCGTGTTTACCGTTTTTTTCATTAACTGTCATCTTTTTATGGTCTTTATGGTGCCGTCCAATCGGCGCATCTACCGTTCCCTGCTCCTCTTTCACATTTCCAAATACGATTGCTCTGTACTTTCTGGTAATGTCATGCGTCTTGAGCAGCTCTGCAATCGCAGTATGCGCCGCATCATTCTTGCAAACAATGATAGAGCCCGTTGTATCCTTGTCGATTCGATGAACAATCCCCGGGCGCAGAACCCCGTTAATGCCGGAAAGCTCCCCCTTGCAGTGATACATAATGGCATTGACAAGCGTTCCCTCATAATGTCCGGGCGCTGGGTGTACAACCATATTCTTGGGTTTATTTACAATCAGAATATCGCTATCCTCATACAAGATGTCAAGTGGAATATCCTGTGCCGGAATATCTGGTTCTACAGAATCCGGTATGATAAACCGCACCTTGTCATCAGCCTTCACTTTATAATTTGCCTTGACAGCCAGATCATTCACAAATACATTGCCATCTTTTATCATTTTCTGAATATAGCTTCGCGACAGGGCTTCCATATAATTGCTGATACATTTATCAATGCGCTCGTCTTCCATCTCTGGTATGATTTCAAAAAACACTTCATTCATATTACTGTACCAATTACTTTATATCGCGCAATTTTTTCGTTCGGAACGTCAAAAATTCCAAATCAGACTCTTTGTACACAAACAGCAGCAAAATCACCAGATAAATTGATGACAAAGTCACATAGATATCTGCCACATTAAAAATCGGGAAATTGATCAAACTAAAATACAGAAAATCGACAACATAGTCATATCGCATCCTGTCAATCAGGTTTCCAATTGCCCCACTTGCGATAAAAACAAGCGTAATGTGCAGCTTAGTGTACATCTTTTGATAGGGAACCTTGACCAGCACATACACAATGACAGCGAGGATAATGACAGCAATAAGCACAAAAAACATCTTTTGCCCCTGCAGCATGCCAAACGCCGCCCCACGGTTTTCAAGATAGTGCAGCTCAAACACACCCTCCCAGATCACCCACGGTTTTTGGTTCATCAGATTAATAACTGCAAAATATTTTGTTGCCTGATCAACTGCTATCAGCAAAAGTACAAATAGTACATCAACTGCAAGTCGTATTTTTTTCTTCTTATTCATTATTTATTGATCCCAGTCCTCGTCTGTAAAATAAATTTCATTGATTCCTGCTATGATCTCCTCTTTGGTAACAGTGGTGACAATCATAGCTTTTCCAACCTTTTTCAAAAGGATAAATTTGATTTTGCTTCCTTCCACTTTTTTGTCAGAGGTAGTCAGCTCGTAAATCTCTTCTGGATTAATATCCTCTATGGAAATCGGCAGGTTAAACGGCACAAACATGTCCCTGATCTCAAAATACTCGTCCTTGGAGAGTAACTCTCTTTTCCACGAAATATACGCAGCAGCGATACAGCCAAGCGCCACGCACTCCCCGTGCATCAGCTCGAAGTTCTTCGCTTTCTCTATGGCATGCCCGATCGTGTGTCCAAAGTTCAGGATTGCACGTTCTCCCTTTTCCGTTGGATCTTTCTCCACGACAATCTTCTTGCAGGTGCAGCTTTTATATACCATATCCTCCAGTATATCCAGATTTCTGTCGTGAATCTCATACATATTTTCAATGATCCACTCATAAAACGGAGCACTTTTGATCAATCCATGCTTCAGCACCTCTCCCATACCAGAATAGTACTGCCTGTCGTCAAGGGTCTTGAGTGTCGCGACATTCATATACACAAGTTTTGGCATATAAAAAGCACCTACCATGTTCTTGTACTGGTCAAAATCCACGCCGGTCTTACCCCCGATACTGCTGTCAACCTGTGCCAACAGTGTAGTCGGTATCTGTACAAAATCAATTCCTCTCAAATATGTGGCAGCCACAAATCCTGTCGTATCACCTACCACACCGCCGCCAAGCGCCAGAAGCATATCTTTGCGCCCAAACTTATTTTGTATCAAAAATTCATAAATATTCTTTACGGTATCCAGATTTTTGTTTTGCTCTCCATTTGGGAAATCATAGACAAAGACTTCCTTACATTTTCCCTGCAATACCTCACATACCTCGTCTGCATAAAACCCCTTTACTCTCGAATCTGTGATAATGCAAAGCTTCTTCTCACTGATCTCAAACGGATCCAGCTCCTGAACCAGATTGGTAAAATCCTGTTCATATACAATATCATAGATCGGTTTGTTGTTCATATTGATTGTTAATCTCTGTGCCATAGTTATTTATCCTCCTTATATGAGCAGGTGAATGCTCTTCTCACCTACTCCTGCTCTGGATGTGGGTAGCTTTGCTGCACATTTCCGCTCCACGTCCATGTGCATAAAAAGTAAAACTTCCCATCTAATAACAGACGGGAAGTTTATCCTTCGTTATCCCCAAGTCAAATCTTAAATTACCCCGCGAGAAGAAATCGGAACATCAAACGTTCCAGACAAAATCTCCTGAAAATCTCCTGATATATCAACAGAAGCAGGGGTGATAATAAATATATAGTTGGAAATCTTCTGAAGATTTCCGTTGATCGCATATGTAGAACCCGATGCAAAATCAATAATCCTCTGTGCAATCGCGACATCAAGTCCTTCCAGATTCAATACAACAGTGCGGTTTGCGAGAAGTGTCTCTGTAATCTCTCTTGCGTCTTCTATACTATTAGGTCTGATCACGCATACCTCCATGCCATTTCCTGGTGCACGTTTGACAGATCTGATCGGTGTTACCTTCTGTGACTGTTTTCTTGGCTTCTCTATTGGTTCATCATAGTCTTCCTCTTCACGGACAACTCTCATTGGTTTTCTGACTGTGTTGTCTATAATCTCCCCTTCATCATAGTAATCGTCGTCATCGTAGTAGTCTTCCTCGTTGTTTAAATGCAATGCGTCTAAAAACTTGTCCATTACTCCCATAGCTATTTTCCTTTCTCTACAGCATATACTGCCTTACTCCGAAGATACCGGTCCCTACTCTGACACAGGTAGCACCCTCTGATACAGCTACTGCGTAGTCACCTGTCATACCCATAGATAAATTTTCCATAGTTATATTATCAATGTTTTCACTCGTAATGTCAACCGCTATTTTCCTTAATTTACTAAATATTGGTCTGTTTTTTTCAGCATCTTCTACAAAAGGCGCTATTGTCATTAGCCCTTTTACGCATATATTGGGTAATTTTGCGATATCCTGCACAAGCTGCTTCACTTCCCCGCATGTCGTTCCAAATTTTGTCTCCTCATTTGCAACATTGACTTCCACCAGAATATTCACGCATACGTTTTTCTTGACGGCCTCCTTGCTGATTTCCTCTGCCAGCCGCAGGGAGTCCACACTGTGAATCATATAAACCTTATCCACAATGTATTTTACCTTGTTCCTCTGGAGATGCCCGATCATATGCCAACGGATATCCTTTGGCATCACCTCATACTTGTCAAGGAGCTCCTGAACCTTATTCTCACCAAAATCCCGGCATCCGTATTCATATGCCTCCATGAGCATCTCCACAGGTTTGGTCTTGCTGACAGCGATCAGTGTGACCTCCTCCCGCTTTCGTCCGGCTTTTCGGCACTCTGCATTGATGATACTTTCCACAAACTTAATATTTTCCTGTATTGTTACTTCTTCCATCATTTCCTCCCGCTCAATTATAGATGAAATCATTATTGCTCACACTCGTCGCATCCAGAACGATCCGGTCATACACCGTAAGACCGTACTGGGTATTCGAACTGACAATCGAATACTCGTCATTATGCGCCAAAACTGTGATCTGCTTAAAATCCGCGTAACCCTTGTTCATATTATAGACACCCGTCAGTATTCCTGTCTTGCTGATCGCCATCTTTTCCGTGGAATCCATCTTGCAGATATAGTCGCCAACCTCCAATTCACTACTGTCAATGTAAAACTCCTCTTCATTAGAGCTGTAAACGTTGGTTTCGACAAACACGTTGACCAGATTGCCGTTTTCATCAGCTTTCTCCTTCAGAACTCCATAATTTCCATTCGGTCCACCCTTTGTCATAAAATCTGCCGGGATAATAAAAAATTCTTTTTCGGCAATTGCGGAGTTTGGTATCTTTAACCCCTGTTTGTCGTTTACAACAAGCTCAATGTCAACATAACGGTCTGTACAGAAGGAAACACAGGAGTTGTTAAAGACCAGCTCTGCATAAATCCCATCCGCAAGGTGGTGTATGACTACTTTCCCCCATGAGGTGTCCTGTGTCTTGATAAACTTTACTTCAACATATTCTGCCTCCTCCAGCTCTGCAGCCCTGTCCTCTTCCACAGGAATGACCAAGGACCAGTTTTCGTCTGTCACAAGCTTTCCCACCACCGCATTTTTCTCAATCAGATCATTATTGTTCACTCTGCTTTTCTCGTAAAGAGACTGATCATACATTCCAGCAGTAATCTGCTCGGGTGTCAATGTCTCATAACCGTCTGTGCTGTACACAGCATAACCTGTTTTGCCCGCCGTACACAGAGCAACCATTCCACCTAAGTTGGAGCGGTTCAGTGTATCCAGATTTTCATACATATTGATATTCACCAGTTTCATCACAGCACCTTCGATACTGTACTTAAAATCATATACACTGTTGAAATTCTTACTGTCAAACCCCCTGTCATACTGAATCACTTCCGAACGAAACTCCCCGAGTTCCTCATCGGTATAAGATGCATCACCCATATCGCCCGCTTCCAGCAGCGAAGCCAGCTTTCCACTCTCATCGACAGAATATACAGTGTCCCTTGAGGAGACCCGCTCGCCCTCTCTGACAAAGTAATTGATATAACCTGTATACGGGGAGTGCAGAAGCTCTTCCTGACGGATTGCGATTCCGGTAAAAGTCTTTGATATCGATAAGGAACCCATCTGAATCTCATATCCCTGAATCGGTTCCATTTTCATATAGGAAACAATAACAGCAATAATGTAAATTGTCATTGCACCAAATATCGCAAGCTCTATTCGGTTCATGGTCTTACCGGACTTATTTAGTTGTCTTCTATGTGCCTGATGGTTTTGAGATGCCACTAAAATAATTCTCCTTATGCGCTCCTGTGCATAGAAAAGCCCCGGTGTTGTCTCCCGAGGCTTCCTATTTAATATACGCTCTGTATCCAATATTATAGAGCCACCACTACCTTTGACTTCAAACTCTCGGGCAGTTCTGCCTCATCCAACGAAATACTTGCTATCATCTTAAAACCATATGTATTGCTAATGGAATCCAGCTTATTAATCACTTCTTCTACCTGATCTGTACCTTCAATACAGGAGATCTTTAAAAATCCATCAAAGTAAATCTGCTCAAGATCATGATCCTGGGAAATGATACCACGAATGAAGCCAACAAATTCGTCTGCATTGGCAACCCCATAATCTTTCACATTGATAAGCCTTACCTTGTTATTCAGTTCATACATATGATCATTGCCTTTGTCAAGATACACAATGTTTCCGGATGCCGTGGAGACTTCTTTGTTAACCATATCCAGAATAATCTTCGTCTTGCCTTTTCCCTTTTTTCCAACAATCAGCTGCACCATAAGCAATACCTCCTAAAATCATATCTTTAATGTAATTAAATAAATCCACTAACCTCATTATAGTTGAATCCCAAAGAAAAAACAACTCTAACTTACAATATTGGTAAAAAAATTACGATATCTCACTCAATAAATCTGTCATCTCCGTATACATTATGGTTCTGTCGCTTGACTGCAGGATAATCGAGATATACGGATTCCCCGAATTATCCCTTGCGTACAGGAGCAGGCAGTTTCCGGCTGCATTTGTCGTACCAGTCTTTCCTCCGATCACAGTCACATTATCAGGGGAAGGTATCTCGCCCTTGATATATGCATTTGAGTTTGCCACATCTATAAACTTGTCATTGCCGTTTCTATCATGGTATACCGAAGTATAGGAAGATGTGTGGATGATCTCCACGATTTTATCATATTTTACTGCCTCATTGCAGATTAGATACAGATCATATGCCGTTGTATAATGATTGGGATCTGTCAGTCCATGCGGGTTGACAAAGTGACTGTTAGTCGCCCCAAGACTGTTTGCCGTATCATTCATCAGCTCTGCAAATTCCTCCACGCTTCCGCTTACATGCTCTGCAATCATAACCGCCACATCGTTTGCTGATTTCAGCAAAAGCGCGTGGAGTGCCTGATCCATCGTCATGGTATCTCCCGCAGCAAGTCCCAGCTTCACAGCACCTGATTCCCTTATATTTACATTTTCCGTCGCTGTGAGTATGTCATCAGGATTTCCGTATTTTAAGGCACACAATGCCGTCAGGATTTTGGTAAGACTTGCAGGATTTAACTGTTCATGTACATTTTTAGCATAAATAACCTTGCCTGACGAAATGTCAAACAATCCTGCCGCAGTTGCCTGGGACATATCCACATCGGTTCCGCTAGAAACATCGCCCACCGTGACACACAGATCTGACGCAAATGTATCCATCGTCTTTCCCTGTGTATGGGATGCGATCGAAAAACTTGTATTATTTCTATTTCTGTCATAAGCAAACGAAAACTCTTTCGCTCCGCAGCCTGCAAGACCTGCTGTCAATAGGAAGGACGTCAATATAACACATAATGTCTTTCCAAATCTATTTATACATCTCACGCCAGTCCAAATCTCCTCTGTCAAGTGACCTGATCAGCAGCTCTGCCGATGCGAGGTTTGTCGCCAATGGTATATTGTGAATATCGCATAGTTTCACAGCATTATTCACATCCGGTTCATGGGATTTCGAGTTTAAAGGATCCCTCAGAAAGATAACAAGGTCTATCTGATTGTGTTCAATCTGTGCACAGATCTGCTGTTCTCCACCCAGATGTCCCGCCAAATATTTATGAATATTGAGATTTGTTACCTCCTCTATTAATCTGCCCGTCGTACCTGTAGCATACAGCTCATTTTTACTCAAAATACCTCTGTAGGCAATACAAAAATTCTGCATCAATTTCTTCTTTCCGTCATGCGCGATTAACGCAATATTCATAATCTATGCACCTTCCTTTGTCAATTATTTGTCTAAAGATATTCTAACCCTTTTGCAGATAAAAATCTATATTTTTATCATTTAATTCAAAAAAATTTAACACTTTTACCTATCTTTGTGCAACCTGACTAATTAATAGCCTAATTATTGTATTTTCTAATACATTGCAATCGTACATTTAGTACAATTCCCATTCCTATATATATACTCACCAGTGACGTAAGACCGGAACTCACAAACGGGAGCGGTACACCCGTGTTAGGAAATAGACCTGTTGCCACCGCAATATTGACAAAGCTCTGTCCGCCAACGAGTGCCGCCATTCCAGATGCGATGCAGGTTCCAGCCAGGTCCTTCGCCTTCCTTGCTACATTCAGACACTCCAATGTAATGAGAAACAACAGGATCACAACAGCACATCCACCCACAAATCCAAGCTCCTCACCCACGATCGTAAAGATAAAATCCGTCTGCGGCTCTGACACAAAATTGCCGTTTTTGACGGAGATCATGTTATTATTCAGCCCTTTTCCCCACAGTTGTCCAGAACCGATTGCCATCATGGCGTTGTTCTGTTGATAAGCTGTCGTCTTGGCATACTTCTCCGGCTCTAACCATGCAAGGATACGCTCCTGCTGATAGGAATTAATGATGGTTTGGTCGGGCTGCAAAACCATTATAAAAAGAACCACTGCCGTGGGAACAGCTATGGCAAGCGTGCCAAATATCAGCTTATAGCTCAATCCTCCCACATACCACACAACACAGAATATCAATGCAATAACAATACTGGTAGACATATCAGGCTGGTCATACACAAGATACAGAGGCGGCAGCAGCAATAGGATTATCACTGCTATATTTTTCACGGAATTTAGATTCTCCTGGTGCTTGAGAATAAACTGTGAATAAAACAAGATAAGCATGATCTTGGTAAGTTCTGACGGCTGAAACTGTATTCCTCCAATATCGAGCCATCGCTTGGCATTATTCACTTCCTTGCCCAAAAAAACTACCATCAATAAAAAAGCGATATCCAATGCATAGATTACCCAGTAAAAGCGCAGGAAAAAGGAATAATCAAAAAACGAAAGCACGATCATAATAAAAAATCCCATGACAAATCCCAGAATCTGTCTGTTTTGATATTCGGGACGCGCACTGCCGATTGCTAATATTCCTATGACTGTAACAGCCACCAACAAAAATATCAGTTTAAAATCATAGTCCCGCACTCTATATTTTCTAAGCATTTTCCCTTTCCCTGTCTTTCATTTGCATAGATTTTGATACATTTTCCAAACATCAACTGCGAAGATCCAGTATGGGTATATTGGCATACAGAACAGGCATTTTCTTTCCATTTCTAGCTGACGTTCCTGTCTTGGCAATCTGAACCTCCATACTGGATGCATCGATCTGCATGTACTTTGATATCACCTGCGCAATATCATTTTTGATCAGTTCCATCATCTCAGGAGAACAGTTAACCCTATCCGATATCAGTAAAATTTTGAGTCTGTCTTTCGCAATCTGACTAGATGTTTTTCGTTTAAAAATATTAAATAATTTCATGCCCGCTCCTCCTGTAGATTTCTTCTGAATAATCCTGAGAATCTTGTCCAGATCGTAACATTCTTTCCAAAATCCCTAAAAGGAACCTCTTTACCCTCCAGACGCTTGCAGATATTGTAGAAAGCCTGTCCAGCGTCAGAATTTTTCCCTACCAGTGGTTCGCCCTGATTTGTTGCAATCACAACGTTTTCATCATCGGGCACCACCCCAAGGAGCGGAAGCCCCAATATGTCAAGTACATCGTCAACAGTCATCATCTCACCACGGCGTATGAGATCCTGGCGCAGTCTGTTCAATACCAGATCTACTTTCTTGATCTCATTTGCCTCAAGCAGTCCGATAATCCTGTCCGCATCCCTGATTGCGGAAACTTCCGGTGTTGTCACAACAATTGCATGATCAGCACCGGCTATGGCATTTTGAAACCCCTGTTCAATGCCTGCCGGGCAGTCAAGTATTATGTAGTCAAACTGTTCCCGCAGGCCGTCAGTCAGTTTGACCATCTGACCAGGCGTGATACAGTTCTTATCTCTTGTCTGTGCTGCTGGCATGAGAAACAGACCAGCATGTCTTTTGTCCTTGATCAATGCCTGTTTCAAGCGACAATTACCTTCGATCACATCGACAAGATTGTAAACGATGCGGTTCTCCAGTCCCATCACGACATCCAGATTCCTAAGTCCGATATCAGCATCAATTAAAACAACACTTTTCCCCATCTCTGCCAGACCTGTTCCTACGTTTGCAGATGTGGTGGTCTTGCCCACACCGCCCTTCCCTGATGTAACGACAATCACTTCACTCATAGGAAATATCCTCCATTACAAATAATGGTTCTCCGGACACCCTATTCATATATTACAGGGTAAAATTGTCCAGCAATTCTTTTGTAATAGATTCCATCTGCACTGCACCATTGTATGTGTATGCAATCTTTGGTACTGTCTGAGGGTGTTTGTGGAATCCCCATCTCGAGGTTTTCTGCGGCTGACCACTGTACACAAGATCGCCGATCTGAAGGATACCAGGATTCATGTCGAGTGCTACAACAAAATGATTGTTGTTTCCACCGGCTCCAGCATATACATCTCCTCTTAAAGCGCCAAGTATCACAACATCCTTGTTGGAATACACACGGCTTCCCTCGCAGACATCGCCCAGAATGATAATACTGTGCTCTGTCTCTATGCTCGCCCCTTCATACAGCGTTCCTCTGTAAAACTGCCCGCTGTTCTCATCCTCCTGAAAGTTCAGATGGTTCTGTACTCCGAGAAATTTGAGATTTTTCTCCTCATCTTTTCCCATAAGGCATAGTATGTTCAAACGCGAATTCTGCGTGATCGCATCCAGTATTTCCCGTTCCTGATCCTCGGTCAGCTCCCTGCCTTCCAAAGAAATCGCAACAGACGCATTTTTGAAGAAGCCGTCCGCTTCTCTGAATTTCAGCGCAATTTTCTCCAGCAAATCTTCAAATGAAATTGTACTGTCCATAATAACTGATATGCCGTTCGGAAAACTTTTTAAAATAACTGAATTTTTCACATTTGCTCCTTTTTGTTTTCTGATGTTATTCTAATCCTGCTGTGTTCCACTGACAGTCTCAGGAATTGCTGCTGTACCTGTCAGAAGCTCATCCTCCTCTGCCAGACTATAGTAATATTTATATACATCCCTTGCAGTCTGTGCTGCGTAATCTGAGCTGTATCCATATGCAATACGCACTGTTACTGATATCTCAGGATCCTCATAGGGTGCATAACTAACAAATACCGCATGGTTGGTGCGGTTTCGCCCCTCCTGCGCTGTACCAGTCTTGCCGGCAACATTCACCGCTAGATCCGAATAGTAAGATTTCTTTTCAACCACTGCCCGCATTCCTGCGTGAATGGCATTCCATATACTGTTATCAACATCGATGGTATTTCTGATCTCCGGAGTATAATCCTCAATCAGATTTCCCTTCGAATCTGTCAGCTTGTCCAGAAGACTCAGCTTATATACTATACCACTGTTTGCGACAGCCGTGAGATATCTTGCAAGACCTACTGTTGTATAGTTGTTGGTACCCTGTCCGATTGCGGATGGAACGATATATTCATCTGAAAAATGAGGTTCCGACTCCGTAATCTCTATGCCTGACTTCTCTGTAAGTCCAAACATGTCTGCATACTTTTCAAGTCTGGAAAGTCCGTATTCACTGTTATAACCATTGCTGTCCTGTGCAAGTCGGTAGCCAACCTCATAATAGAAAACATTACATGAGTTTGCTATCGCATTTGACAGATTCATGGGGCCATGTCCGACAGATGACCAGCATCGAATCGGTGGTTCAATCTTGTCAAAGATACTGTGACAGGTAACCGTTTCGCTCAGCGATGAAATCACACCCTCTTCCATAGCTGCAATTGCGGATACCATCTTGAAGGTAGAGCCTGGTGCAGTTTCCTGTTGTGTAGCGGCGCTCCACTGCGGCACTGATAAATCAGCCTGAAGTTTTGCATAATACTCTGCATCCACTCCGTTTGCAAGTTTATTGATATCATATCCCGGATATGACACAAGCGCAAGTACTTCGCCTGTATTGACATCTGTCACAACACAGGAACCCGAATAGGGATCAAGAGCTAACTGCGCAGGTGTAATCTGTAATGTCCGTATCATATCCAACATAAAATTGTAGGCATTCGCGGATCCGTTTTTCAACGCAGTAATCCTGCTTTCTTCGACACTGATTAAATCCTGTTCCCATAAAAGCATGCAGATCTGTCTGCCCGTGATCGTCTGAGCACTGATCATATACTGGTACATTTTTTTTGAAAATCTAATATTATTTTGCAGGTTTTCTATGATATATTGTATCAAACTATTCAACACTTCCATCGAGTCGGAATACTGTGACTCTACGGAGAGCTTTGTTATGTCGATCCAGTTCTGTGCAATCGCATAAGTCAGGTATTCATTCAGGCTTATGACCTCTTCCGTCGCCCATGCAATGTAGGTCGGATCGTCCCTGTTTATGGCTGAGCTGACCAGAACGCCTTTATCTGTAAGCATGGAAACGATATAGCTTTCATAATTTTTAAACTCCTTTGACAACTCATTGTATGGTGTCTTTGCTACAGAAAGCTCCTCCGTGATCGTTGTGAGGACATCTGCCTGTTTTTCAAGGAAAATCTGATAAACCTCCTTCTCTGTATCATAGGCATTTTCATCTGTAAAGTGATTGATGTCTATCACATTATTGTTGATCAAAGCAAAATACACATCATCAATCGGAATGATGATATCCTGACGCGATGCTGACTTGAGCGGATCATAGTTATATATATTTCTGGTTTTAGAGACAATAATACCTGCGAGCTTTTGTTCCAGTATATTATAGATTGCAACCTGCAAATCCTTGTCCAGTGTCAGATATACATCATTTCCCGCCTGTGCCTCAACAATATCAGTAATGTCAATAACCTTTCCCAGATTGTCTACATAAATGGTTTCCGAGCCCTTTCTGCCTTGAAGTTCCATCTCCATAACCTGCTCAATTCCGCCCTTCCCGACAGTATCATTCATCGTATAACTGTCATCCTGCTCTGAAAGCGATGCAAGTTCCTCAGATGAAATCTTGCCCGTATAGCCAAGGATATGAGAAAAGTAATATGGATAGTTATATCTCCGGATCATGTCCTCCTCAATGGCAACACCTTCCAGCTCGGATATATTTTCCATAACCACAGCAACTGTTTTTTGTGATACATCTGTGGCAACTGTTGTCGGAATATATCGCTGAAAACTGTACAAATTCATCTGGTATCGGAGTGTAACCATCTGAAGAATTTCTTTTTTGGTATAGCCTTCCCCCGGATAAAACGTTCTGTCACCATCGTCCCCTGGTCGGATCGCACCTATTTTGAAACGGTTGACAAGATAGTCTATGATTTCCTGTGCGGAGGCGCTTTTCATGTAATATTTAAACTTAGGACTATCCAGCGTGGCACAGCCATACACATCTGCTTTGAACCGAAGAAGCCGTGTCCCCTCAACAGTAAACTCATAATCATTATTCTCATTCAATATAATGTTAAAATCACTGACAATACTGTCTCCACTATCCTCAATCATGTGAATCAGCTTATAAAGCGTTTCATTTAATTTTTCATTTCGGGTGGAACCCGATTCATACACATCTTCTATTGTCACAGAATAGGCAAGCTCATTATAGGCAAGCAGATTGCCGTTTCTGTCATAAATATTTCCACGTGTTCCCTCTGTTATACGCTCTCTCTGTATCATCAGGCGAAAGTTGTCCACATACGACTCTCCATTTACAATCTGCAGGTCAAACAGCCTGTAGATCAGTAATACTGCCATGCTTACAAATATGATAAATAACAGCAGCAGTCTGGAAGTGAGCAGATTATACAGACCTTCGCCAATCCTTTTAAACAACTTTATTGTCACCTCTTTCAACGTCATCCGTCGTCCTGTTCAACAGCAGGATACATGGATATATAAACACTGTAACGAAGATTGTATAAACAATCTCAGGTATTATAATATTCTTAAGATAAAAAACAAAATCAAATCTTCCCCTCAAAAGATACAACAATACATAACATGTAAAGGAATAAACAAAATCACTCATGAGAATCAACACAAGCGGTAATTTGATATCATCCTGATAAAAAATGCTGTGAAACACACCGCTGGCTGCCCCTATGTACAAGTAGACCAGTGCGTAAAACCCAAGAACATTTCCATAAAAAATATCCATCAGCATCCCACATATAAAACCCACAACCATACCGCATTTCTTATCATGCATAAACCCATAGGAAACTGTAATAATAATCAATATATTGGGGGATATTCCTCCAAAGCTCAATGTCTGAAAAAGTGTTGTCTGAAGGACAAATCCACATAATATCACAAATAACAATATAATATTTCTCTTCATGAATCTGCTAATCCTTAATCTGCTGCTTCGTTTTCAGGATGACAAGCACTTCCTCAAGGTGTTCAAAGTCAACTGCTGGTGTGATCTTCCCAGACTTTGTGATATTGTTGGCGTCCTGTTCGATCTCACTGATATACCCGATCAGAATACTTGGCAGATATTTATCACTGATATTGGAAGTGACAACCTTGTCTCCAACTTCAACTTTATTTTGTGAATCGTTGAGTTGTCCAAATCCAATCACACCGTCCTCCATGAGCTGTAGTGAGCCTTGAACCATCAAATTATCCGAACTTGCAAGCACCATACCGCTGACATTGGAATCATCGTTGATCACTGCATTTACTTTTGCCCAGTTAGAACCGATGTCGACAATTCTTCCGACAAGTCCTCCATCGGCGATCACATTCATATCAACGGCGAGTCCGTCATCTGTTCCCTTATTGATCGTAAATGCATGAAACCAGTTTCCACTGTCCCTTGCTATAATTCTGGCGCCAACCTTCTCATAACCACTGTACTGCTCGTCCAACTTATACAATTCCCGAAGATAGTTTAGTTCATACTTATCCTGTTGAAGCTGCGTATTCTGTACAGTCAGCTCGTCAATCTGCTGTTTGAGCTTCTGATTTTCCTGCAGCACGACCCTCAATTCCCCAAGCTCGTCCATCCTGACGGATATCCATGTACCAATACGGCTCACACCGTTCTGAAAAGGGACAATGACATAGCCAACCAGTTTATTTAAAGGCGATGCAGAATAATCCGTAAAAAACGTCACTGCCATCAGTGCGATACAGATACAAGTCAGGATCAGCAACAGGTATTTACTTGGAATAGAGAACCTATCCCTTTTTCTCTTTATCATCGGACTCATGAATACTAGCGCCCCATTCCTTCAAGATAAGCAACTGATTTATAGTTATCGTCCTTGATGATTTTTGCAAGTCCGAGAGCGACACCCGACACAGGATTTTCACTCACGTTTACCTTAAGGCCTGTCCCTTTTGCAATCAGCTCTGCAAGATGTGCCACCTGTGATGCGCCGCCTGTCAGATAGACTCCTCTCCGGAAGATATCTGCGGAGAGTTCTGGCGGCGTTCTCTCCAAAATAACCCTGATATTGTCAATGATCACATTAAAGTTCTCAAGCATGCTCTCGCTCACTAAGTCTGTCGGTATCTCCTTCTCCATGGGAAGCCCCGTCACGATATCACGTCCATATACGACTGCCTTACGTTTATCTTCTTCAAGTTCCCGCAGATCAATCTTGACATTTTCTGCGGTTTTGCTGCCGACAATCAGGCTGAACTCCTTGCGGATCGCATTCTTGATCGACTCGTCGAACTTCTGTCCGCCTACCTTGATCAAGCGGCTGAGCACAATGCCTCCCAGTGATAAAATCGAGATTTCCGTCGTGTGAAAGCCAACGTTGACAACAAGAATTCCCTGCGCATTTTTGACATCGATATCAAGTCCCAATCCGTCTGCCACAGCCTTCTCAACACGCAGGATCTTCTTTGCCTTGATATTTGCATCTTTTACCAAGTCGGAAAATGCCCTCTTCTCTACCTCAGTGATGTCAGAAGGAACTGCGATGTAGAACTCTGCCGGCTTCACAGAACCCTTATTGCAGTCAAGTATAAAGTTTTTGAGAATCAGCTGCATATTTTTAATATCCGCGATAACCCCGTTGCAGAGCGGATATGAGATTTCGATATTAGATGGTGCTTTCTCAAACATTTCAAATGCAGAATCACCATATGCAAATAGGTTTTTCTTATCCTCAATTGCAATCATATTTTTCTCAACTATGACATTGTCATTGTGAGCATTGTAAATCTTGATCGTCCTGGTACCTAAATCAATACCAAATGCGTTGTTAGCCAACATAACAACTCCTTTCTGTTTCTCATAAAAGTCCTTTTTGTATAAAACTGGTATATCTGTTGTCCCCAATGATGATATGATCCAGCAACGGAATTTCAACTAAATCGGATACTTCCTTTATCTTCTGTGTCACCAGCACATCCTGCCTGCTGGGTGTCGGATCGCCGCTTGGGTGGTTATGCAGGATTACAATATAGGACGCCTCGTTGCGCATCGCTCTGATGCAAATGTCTCTCGGCGAGATCAATGTCGAATTAAAAGTGCCTGTCGACAAAACAGACTCGTGCACGATATGCCGTTTGGCATCCAAAAGTACCAGCAAAAGCTGCTCTGTATCCCTGTGGCGCATTCTCTCCATGTAATAGGCAGCTACTGTCTCAGGTTTGTCAAAGGTCAGGTCTGGTCTCGCCTGCATGTTTGATGTCCGCTTTGCGATCTCAGCAATACATAGTAACTGCACTGCTTTGACCTCTCCAATTCCCGGTATCTGCATCAAGTCCTTGATATGGAAATGGTACAATCCCAACAGTCCCATCCCTTCACCCGCCAGCCTCAGAACATCACGACCAAGCTCAATGGGCGTCTTTTTCTTCGTTCCGGTTCTGAGCATGATAGCAAGAAGCTCAGCATCCGAAAGACTCTCCGGCCCAAGCCTCATAAATTTGTCATAAGGCAGTTCATCCTTTGCATATATTTCTTTTAAAAGGCTCATGTATTGTACGCCTTGCTCTCCATTTAGTAATATTACCACACATAGACAAGTCTGTACATAAAAAAGATTAG
>JAIEEY010000494.1 GCA_029067205.1 Lachnospiraceae bacterium | reverse complement strand
AATTCTGGGGATATTCTGCGTCCAATCAGACAAATCGTGATCTGTCAACTAATATAGATGTTATTTGAAACACGCCGAATTCCTTATATAAAATAAGTATATACATCTGTAAAAGGTGATAGATACATTATCTTTTATGGCAAAAGAGTAAGAAAATAACGGAGGGATTCTATGAAAAAGAAAAGACAAAAGTGGATTCTGCCAGTAGTGTTGGCAGTGGTGATCTTGTGCGGTGGCATTTTGTTGGTGAAGGTGATTCGTTCTAAAAATGTGGATAATCAAGCGAACAAAACATTAGAGGATGCGAACCTGGAAGAGACAGCAAATATGGGGGATAAAACCTTATCAGAAGTAAAGGCAGCCAGGGAAATAGATGCCAATATTTTATCCGATTTTAACAGCAGTTTTGAGGGAACAGATGAAAACGGGCTTTATTGGTGGGCAGATGCGGACTGGCAGAAGGTAAACATACAACAGCAGTCATATGCCGATACAGATACATCAATTCCAGTGGATGGTGAGTATTATATGCTTGTCAGTCCTGTAGATGGTATCAGTACAGCGCAAATATGTGCAGAAAGTCTTGCATCTCTGATTGTGCCAGAACAGACTTATGAGTTTTCTTATTGGGCAAAACTTGCAGATGGAGCAGTCGAAGAAAAGGTAGAACTTCAGATTGCCAGCGTGAATGCCGACTGGAGTTCTGTGATTTTTGCAGAGATTTCATTTGACTCAGAAGTAGTGCTTGTTGATGATAATTGGCAGCATATCAGTGGTACATTTATCATTCCGTCACAGGTTCAAAATGTACAGACACTGATCCGGTTTACAGGCGAAGGTGAGAATGGATTTTGTATTGATGATCTGAGGATATCTGGAATATCGGGTGAGGATCAGCAGACGGTAAAGAAAGAGATAGAGGCAGATATCCCAAATCTGAAAGACATTATTTCCAGTGCGGAAGGACTTGGCGAGGATTGTTATACTGGCGCTTCTATAGTGCAGTCAGAACTTTCGGATGATACGTTGATGCAGCTAGTAAACAAACATTTCAACGCTGTAACATTTGGCAATGAGCTTAAAATGGACGCGCTCTTTGACTATCATGATAACAATAACTCAGCACCAGGATTTGAAACGATTTCATGGACAAGGGCAGATGGGACAGTAATAGAGAATTATAAAGTGCCTGTACTGAATTACAGCAGGGCGGAGAGTATGCTTGACAAGTTAAAGGAATGGAATGATGTGCATTCTGATGACGTGATAAAAGTAAGGGGGCATGTGCTTGTTTGGCATTCACAGGCACCAGAATGGTTTTTCCATGAGGATTGGGATATTGACAAAGCATATGTTTCAGCGGAGGAAATGGATGTACGCCAGGAATGGTATATCAAGACAGTTCTTGAACATTTTCTTGGAGAAGACAGTGCATATAAAGATATGTTTTATGGCTGGGATGTTGTGAATGAGGCAGTCAGTGACAGCACAGGAACATATCGAAATGACACTGAAAATTCAAGCTGGTGGAAAGTATATGGAAACGAATCATACATTATTAACGCTTTTCGGTATGCGAACAGATATGCGCCGACGGAATTGGAACTTTACTATAATGATTACAACGAATGTAACAATTCAAAAGTTGAAGGGATATTAAAACTGCTGCAGGCGGTAAAAAGTCACGAGAACGATAGAACGCTTCCTACCAGAATATCTGGTATGGGTATGCAGGCACATTATAATATGTCCTCACCCACAGCCAGTCAGATCAAAGAAGCAGCTGTGGCATATGGAAAAATAGTCGGAAGAATACAACTGACAGAATTGGACATCAAAGCAAGTAATGATTTTGATGGAACGGCTGCCACGCTTACTGACGAGTATACGAGAGAGGCATATCGTTATAAAGAGATATATGATGTGCTCAAGGAAGTTGATGCGATGGATGATATTGATGTCAACAATATTACCGTATGGGGTGTCATTGACGGCAATTCGTGGTTACAGTCGAGCAATAGTGCAGGTGGTGCTTCTGATGGAAGCAAACGGCAGGTTCCATTACTTTTTGATGATGATTACAAGGCAAAGCCGGCGTTTTATGCGTTTACAGATCCAGAGCGGTTAGAGCCATATATCCAGAATATTACGATCGTACAAGCAGCGGAAGGGGACGACAAGTACACAAGCGGTATTGAATATGTCATAAAAGGTATTGATGCATCGGTTATCCCGGTATGGGATAAGGATGGGCTGTATCTGAAAATATCAGTATCTGATAGCAGTGTTGATGAATCTGACGAGGTATCAGTTTATGTGGATTGGGAAAAATCCATGTGTGACGGCGCAAATGTGACATGTGTGTCACAATCCCGGACAGATGCAGATACGGATGCAGACGGATATACGGTTGAAATCGAACTCAAAAAAGAGCTTGCAGCAGCACAGGGATTTGCAATCGATATTGTAGTGACAGATGCAGATAAAAAGTACGCATTGAATGATACCAGACTGATGCATGACAGCAGTAGTAAGTATTTTGCGGCAGCTGTCACAAAACCTTATATTACAATAGCAAATGCGGCAGATACAGAAGTACAGATAGATGGTGAAATGGATGCAATATGGGAATCTGCGGAGGTAATTCCGCTCACGATTATATCAGGCAGTCCGAAGGCATCAGCATCAATGAGGGCATTATGGGACAATGAGTATCTGTATATACTGGCTGTAGTTACAGACGCAGAGTTGGATCAAAGCTCGACACAGGCGCATGAGCAGGATTCTGTAGAAGTATTTATTGATGAAAATAATCATAAAAGTGATAGTTATGAAGAAGATGATAAGCAGTACCGAATCAATTATGATAATGAACAGACCTTTAACGGGGCGGACTGTACCGCAGATCATGTAAAATCATTTACGAAAATCACTGAGGAGGGGTATGTTGTAGAAGCGGCATATCAATGGACAGAGATTACTCCAAAAGCAGGTGTGGAGATAGGATTGGAAATGCAGATCAATGATTGTGAGCAAGGCGGGCGTATCGGGACAGTAAGCTGGTATGACGAATCCGGACAAGGCTGGTCATCGCCAAGGGTATTTGGAAGAGCCTTGTTAGGTGAAAACGTAGCAGCAAAATAGAGGAATCGGGATATGAAAAGAATGTGATGTCACAACAATGTTTTTTCTTTTGGCAGCGGATTCTCCTAACAGGAGATCCGCTATCTTTTTTAATTTTGAAACTACCAGCACAGCTCAAAAAGGTCAGATATAAAGAATAGTCAGAGATAAAAATATTAATAAAAAACAAGGGTATCATATTTAGTTTGACAGGTTTCAAGCAATCTGTTTTTTATATAAAATAATTATATGAATGGACGCGAAAAGTCAAGATGTCAGATGGAGAGGTAACAATGCAGTCTGTCTTCAAAAGAATTTAAAAGGAATAAAATCATGGAATTATATTCGGAAAAAAGAATAACTCCCATATTAGTGGAACAAGAATGTCATGAAGGTGTACGATGTATTGCAGATACATTAGCTGAGGATTTCAAAAAAGTAACAGACGTAAAGCCAGAATGTATTTCAGAACTTGATATAGATGAGGGCAGTATAAGACAAGTTATTTTATGTGCAACGATGGGCAGAAGCAGCTTGCTTGACGAGATGGAGCGGGCAGGAAAAATTGACTTGGAAATAATAAATGGAAAGCGTGAGGTTTTTCAGATAAAAGTAATCGAGAAACCATTTAAAAGTATAGAACAGGCGCTTGTAATCTGCGGAAGTGATAAACGAGGAACAATCTATGGCATGTTTACCTTATCTGAATATATTGGGGTATCTCCGCTTTGTTATTGGGGTGATGTGACACCGATAAGAAAGGATAGGATTATTGTTCATGAAGATATTGAGCAAGTTTCTAAAGAGCCAAGTGTCAGATATAGGGGTTTTTTTATAAATGATGAGTGGCCTTGTTTTGGAAACTGGGCAGGTTCTCATTTTGGAGGATTTAGCGCTAAAGTATACAAGAATATTTTTGAATTTCTTCTTCGTATGAAAGGTAATTATCTCTGGCCTGCCATGTGGAGTGCTTCGTTTCCGCTGGATGGACCAGGAAATGCTAACGAAGAGCTTGCTGATTTGTATGGTATCATTATAGGATATTCGCACCATGAGCCTTGCCTTAGAGCCAGCGAGGAATGGGACAAAGTTAAGGGAAACGACTCTGAATATGGAAGTGAATGGAATTTTTATACGAATGAGAAAGGACTCTTAAAATATTGGGAGGATGGACTGAAAAGAAGCGGGAAGTATGAAAATATTATAACCATAGGGATGCGGGGAGAACGCGATACTTCCATGTTGGGCGAAAAAGCAACAATAGAAGAAAATATCAATCTTCTAAAAGATATCATAAAGAAGCAGAAGAGGCTTATTGCAGAACAAATTCATGGGAATAAGCCTCTGCTGTTAGCATTATATAAAGAAGTTGAACAATATTTTTATGGAAATGAGGTAATAAAAGGATTAAAAGATTGGCACGAACTGGATGGTGTCATTTGTATGCTCTGTGAGGATAATTTTGGACATATGCGCACCCTGCCCAGAGAAGAGATCAGAAACCGTAACGGGGGATGGGGAATGTATTACCACCTTGATTATCATGGTGAACCAGTATCATACGAGTGGGTTGATTCGACACCCTTATCTAAGATATGGGAGCAGATGTGTATGGCATATGAGTATGGTATACACGATGCATGGATTGTGAACGCAGGGGATTTAAAACTCCATGAAGTTCCGCTTACTTATTTTATGGAGCTGGCATATGACTATGATAAATGGGGGTATAGTAACAAAGAAAGTTATTCGGAATATACTGCGGAATGGGTAAGAAAAAGCTTTCCTGATGCTTCGGCAGAATTGCAAAAGGATATCGCATATGTATTTACGGAGTATATAGATATAAATAATTTGCGCAGACCAGAATCATTACATGAAGAAATCTATCATCCATGTAATTATGGTGAAACGGACAAAATGCTCGAGAGGGCAAAAAAGGTGGAGATGATATCCGCAAGTATCTTAGAAAAGCTGTCGGAAACTGAGAGGATGGCTTATTATAGTATGGTTCATTTTGCTGCAATGGCAAGTATGAATTTGCTGAAAATGCATCTGTTTTCAGGAAAGAATACGCATTATGCAAAACAGGGAAGACGCATTGCTAATGATTTTGGAGATTTGACAAGAGAATGTATTCGTAGGGACAGGGAACTTGCAGAAGAATTTGCAGAGTTCAAAAATGGAAAATGGAGTGGAATGCAGCTGGCGCAGCATATAGGTTTTACAAAGTGGAATGAAGATGGATGCCATTATCCATTGATATGCAGTGTAGAACCAGTGCATAAACCACGTATGTCTGTATCAAGGAATGATTCAGGGGAGTACGCATGTAAAAACTATGGGAAACCTATGGTAATTGAAATAGAAGATTTTATGTATGCAGGCTCAGATGAGGTCATACTTGAGATCGCAAATGACGGGATAGGAACGCTGCATTACCATATTTCGGCATTGAATGGCATAGTGCCAGGCTGGATAACGCTGTCGTCAACAGAAGGGAATGTGGCTGTTCAGGAGGAAATTTCCATAAGATGTATTAAGGAAAAGCTGACAGAAAAAACGGAGTCTGCAGAGCTGTTGATTGAGGATGACGAAACGTGTGTTATTGTGCACATATTAGCTAGAAATCAAGAGATTCATGGATTGCCGAATATGACATTCCTGCCGTCTAAGGACGGAATTGTAATGGGAGCAGAGCATTTTGCAGAGAAAAAGGATCGAAAGGATGGCGCGTTTACTATTATAGATGGGTATGGAAAATATAGCGCAGGTGTAAAGGTATTTCCGAGCACGGCGGCATTTGCTGAGGATGCAGATAAGCCGGAACTGACATACAGATTTTTTATAGGAGAGACAGGAGATTACAGAGTGGAAATACTCACTGCGCCGACCAATGCAGTTGCTCATAATCATAGTGTCCATCTAATGCTGGATAACCATAATGGTGAGCGTGTTCCACTGGAAATAATCCCGTCGGATTTCAGAGGCGGCGACAGCAGTGATGCGAGATGGGCGGTGGGAGTTTTGAATCAGATTAGGACGAGCAGTGTGGTTCTTCCCTTCAAAAAGGGGGTGCAGGAGCTTTCGATCGGAGCCATGGAAGCTGGTGTTGTATTAGAGCGAATCAGGATTTTTCATGAGAACAGCAAGATAAAAGATGCATATCTTGGACCAGACGAATCCAGGTGGGTAAAACATACATTTATAAAAATATGAGTTTTCTTGTATCGGCGGGAACATTTGTTGGATTAGAAGGAGATTATCTTAAAATGTAGGCAAACATAACAAAAAATTAATAAAAAAGAGGTAGACAAATAAATAAAAAAAAAAAAGGGGGGGGGG
>JAIEEY010000493.1 GCA_029067205.1 Lachnospiraceae bacterium | reverse complement strand
CCATTTCATTGTAGTACGTTTTGCATTCTTTAACATTATAAGATTGTTTCTTTTATAATCCCTAAGTGTAACAATTAAAAAAATAAAGAAAGGATAGGTGACGGGTTTTACCCGTGGCTGGGTGTAATTTATGACAAAAAAACTAAAAAAAGCGCTATCATTCCTCGTTGGAGCTGCAGCACTTGTATCAATCGGTTTTGGAGCAGCAGGACAGAACGCAGAAGCTGCCGAAAGTAAAGCAGGAGGAAATTACAAAGAGGTTATTGAATTTGAGGACGCCAACAACTTTGAGCAAAACGGGGACAACTATATTGACTCATATATGTTTCTTGGTTACTCTGGAAGTGGGTATTTGTATCTGGTATCAGGCTGGGGCGAAGTCAATTTTAATGTGCCGCAGGATGGCGAATATCGGATCACAGTTGTTACTAATGCAAATACCTATAAGGAAAACTGGTGGTATCTGGATGAATCAGATAGTGGGGCGTTACTTACAACCGGGAATCAATGGGAACAGTATGCAGTGACGTCTTATTTGTCCGCAGGGTGGCATAAGTTTGGCGTTTCGGCAGAATGGGGCTATACAGCACTAGATTACTGCATTATTGAACTGGTTTCTGGCGGTTCGGATCTTCCTGATGGACGTAGCATGTATGTGAAAAATGGAAGGCTTTATGATGCGGATGGCGATGATTTTATGATACGTGGTGTTAATGTGGCACATGCATGGTATACAGATAATACATGGACTTCAATAAACGCAATTGCTGATCGCGGTGCAAACTGTGTTCGTGTGGTACTTGCAGATGGCAGTCAGTGGGAAAAAACTTCCCGGCAAGAGGTAGAGAACATTATCTGGTGGTGCGAGGAAAGAGGGCTGATTTGTATTTTGGAGGTGCATGACCATACAGGATACGATGATGCGTCCAGATTGAATAATGCAGTCAACTATTGGATTGATTTGAAAGATTTGGTGAATGCACATAAAGACTATGTTATTGTGAACATTGCAAATGAATGGCTGGGTACATGGGGGCAAGCGTCTCATTGGGCTAGTACGTATGAGTCGGCAGTCAGAACTTTGAGGAATGCAGGAATTCAAAATGTTTTGATGATTGATACATCAGGGTACGGGCAGGAAACGTCTACTTGCATTGAGAACTGTCAGCGTGTTTATGAAGCAGATCCAATGAAGAATACAATGTTTTCATTCCACTTGTATTCGGTAGCAGGCAAGGATGCTGATACCGTTAGAGGTAATATTGATGCCATGCTTTCGAAAGGAGTAGCGTTCTGCATTGGAGAGTTTGGCAATTACCAGAATGGAGCAGATGTAGATGAAACTACAATTATGCAGTATTGCACAGAAAAGGGTATCGGATATGCGGCTTGGTCTTGGAAAGGAAACAGTGGAATCGATACGCCGTTAGATATGGCGATTGACTGGGAAGGCAATAGTCTGTCTGACTGGGGGAACTACGTGTTCTATGCTGATGGAATTGGTATTTGCGCAACTTCAGAACTGGCATATCCTTAAATCGAGCAGGTATGCTATCTTACATTAGAGCGTGTTTGAAAAATAAAAACGTTTAGTTATTTTAATCAGACATTTTTGCAGTGGTAATGTCACGCCTTTACGAAACGGACAGAGTAGCGATAAGGGTGGTATAATCATCTTGAAACTTCAACATAAATATGCCTTCTTTCATTATTGTATTGGGATATAATCAGGATGGCATATTTAGTTGAAGTTTTTCTATATTATCTGGCACAAAGGGGGCGGCGGTCTGCGCAATCGGACCATCCCGGCAGTGCTGTATATTTCCCTCTTGCAGATGTCCCTTGGGAATTTTATCAAGGAGCTGTCAGCCCGTTATTTGAGCATTTTTCCAAGAAATTCGGAATGGGGAAAAGGTGGGGTCCCAGGGGAGTTGTTTTTGGAGAAAGGCCTTGTGGAAGAAGACGGAATCCATGAGTGACTTTTGGCAAAGAGGTGCAGATGCTTTCAACTTATTTTGACTCATTTTAGGGGGAAATCATGAAAGAAAAATCAAAAGAAAAGATGAGCCTGTTACAGGCATTGCGCAATAACATCTATGTCATGAAGCTGGGGAATGAAATTTCCCGGTCTCGTGTCATACATGCTTTTGTTACAAAGGTGTTTTTTTACTTTGAATGGATCTTTTTCAGTGCATATTTCCTGAAATATATCGTGAATGCTCTGGACACTGGAACAGAGGCAAAAGAGATTTTCTTTTTTATTTTGTCCTGCGGCGTTTTGTTTTTTGGAATCAACCTGTACCGTGACTATATGGAAAATGTGATTGTTCCTTTAACAGATACCCGGATTTACCATGGCGTGTACCTGCGGCTTTATCGAAAAGCGAGAAATGTGGAATTGCGCTGCTATGAAAATGCTGATTTTTATAACAGGTATACGATGGCCATTGATGATGCAGGGGCAAAGGTATCTACGATTATAGACAGCTACTGGGGAATATTTACTGGTATTGTGGCAGTGGTTGTTGTATTTTACACTATGTTTGAGATTGCGCCGCTTTCCGTGTTATTTATTATTTCTCCAATGATTGGGAATTTTCTGTTTGGGGCGGCATGGAACAGGCTCCTTGTGGAGCGATACCAGGAGAATGCCCCCAATGACAAGGTTATCAACTATGTAAACCGGATTATGTATCTGGTGGATTATGCCAGGGAGATTCGGCTTTCTAATGTGTTCCGGCTTCTTACCAGACAATATAAAGATGCCACTAAGAGCAGCATGGATCTGGCTGATCAATATGCGTTCAAAACAGCAGTCATGGAATTTTTTAAAAATGAGTTTACCTTCACCATTATTTTTGAGGGTGTACTTTTTTATGCTGTCTATGAAAATATTGTAACAAAGAGGATATCATTAGCGGAACTGACAGTCATGACAGGTCTGATGGTATCCGCCACATGGATTTTAATTGGTTTGTTTGAAAATATTATGAATATGGTGAAGAACGGGATGTTTATCAGTAACCTTCGTACCTTTTTGGAATACAGGGAAGAAATTCCGGAGGATCAGGATGGGATTATGGTGGAAACCGAATTTGAAACCTTGGAGTTTGACCATGTATGTTTTTCTTACCAGCAGGAGGAAACGATTCGTGACCTGTGTTTTACGATCAAAAAGGGAGAAATGATAGCCTTAGTTGGTCATAATGGTGCCGGGAAGAGCACAATAATTAAACTTATGCTGCGACTCTACGACCCGACAGAAGGAACTATCCGTTTAAACGGGATAGATATCCGCAAGTATAATCTGCGTTCCTACAGAAAGCTTTTTGCCACAGCGTTCCAGGATGTATGTCTTTTTGGCATGACGGTCAAGGGAAATATCCTGATGGGGGACAAAGGAACACCAGAAGAGGAAAAAAGGGTGATAAAAGCACTGAAAAAGGCGGGAGTTTATGAGAAGATACAGCAATTACCACATGGGATAGATACCATGATGACAAAGGAGTTTGACGAAGAGGGTGCAGTGCTTTCCGGCGGCGAAAGTCAGAAGGTGGCAGTGGCTAGAGCCTTTTACAGGAAATGTCCGGTTAAGATATTTGATGAGCCATCCAGTGCACTGGATCCCATTGCAGAGTATGAGCTTTTTAAAAGCATTATGGAGGATCGCAAACAGAATACCATGATTTTCATATCTCATCGTCTGTCCTCTGTAAAAAATGCGGACTGTGTACTAATGCTGGAACAGGGAAGGATCATAGAGCGGGGCTCCCACAGGGAGTTGATGGCACTCCAGGGCAGTTATGCAGAGATGTATCGAAAGCAGGCAATGAATTATCTGGCAGTAGATTCTGTGGAGGACATAGTATTATGAGTGAAAAAAATAAAGAGAATGTGCAAAAGCACAATGCAAAGCAGGTGTGGTCAAATAATCTGTTTTTGATCAGATTGTGTATTCAGGCATCGCCAGCTTACGTCATTTTTGTGACGTTGGATGTAGTCAGGAATCAGGTTTCTGTTTTTATAGAGCATATCTATGGGATCGGTTATATTTTGGAGGCGGCGGAATTTCATTATCCCTTTAAACGAGTTGCGTTGTTTGTATTGGGTCTGGCTCTTTTTGTGACATTGGAGATGGTTTTTTCTGCATGGGTATCAAACTATATCGGTGCAAAGAATCTGCCGAAAGTGCGTCAAAAGGTCAGGCTTACTCTTTATGAAAAGACAGCAAGTATGGATTTAAAATGTTATGATGATCCGGATTACTATAATCAGTTGGTGCTGGTTTTGTCAGAAGCAGATAAACAGATTGACCGATGCATTACTTTCCTTCAGAATACTTTTTCCGGAATTGCTGTATTTTTAACCACCGGAATATATTTTTTCTATAAGGACCGTGTTTCTATTCTGTTTGCCGCAGCATCGTTTTTTATGGCATTTTGTTTCAACCAGATTTATAATCGCCTGACCTTTCAGCTGCGTGTTAACCGGAATCCTTTGGAACGGAAAAGAGATTATGTAAAGAGAGTCTTTTACATGCAGGATTATGCCAAGGAACTGCGTTTAAATCCGAAGATGGCGGAAGTTATATACCAAGATTTCGAACAATGCAATGAGCAAATTTATAAGGTGGAAAAAAGCTATACAGGAAAGCGGTTTTTGCTTAGTTTTTTGCGCAGGTATGTCAGCAATGGTTTTATGAGTGATGTGGTATATGTCAGCTATTTGGTTTTTCGGGCAGCGGTTATGGGAGGATTGTCGTATAGTAGTGTGGCAATTTTATATCATTCCTTCGGAAGGCTGAAGTGGAGTATGAGCATTTTTACGGATGTATACCCATATGCCTGTGAGACCAGTTTATATGTCCAAAGGATTCGAGATTTTCTTGCTATGCAGCCTGAGCTTGTAAGTGAGAAGAAGCTTCCAGTAACGGGTGGTGCCAAGGAAATAGAGATTCGGAATATTTGTTTTGAATACGGAAAGACAGGAGAAGGAAAAGCGCAGATATTGAATGATATTTCCTTTGCAATACGGCCGGGAGAAAAAATTGCTATAGTAGGCTACAATGGAGCAGGAAAAACTACGCTGATGAAACTTATAATGAGGCTTTATGATCCTGTATCTGGACAGATTATAGCAGACGGCAGAGATATCAGGGATTATGATTTGCAGGACTATAGAAAATCAATTGGAACAGTATTTCAGAACTTCAAAATTTTTGCGGGCTCTGTGAAGGAAAATGTTCTGATGGATGCAGCAGCCCCAGGGATATCAGAAGAGCCTATCAAGCAGGCATTGGTACACAGTGGACTGGCGGAACGCCTTACAGCCTTACCGAATGGTATGGATACTATGATGACTACAGAATTTGATAAAGAGGGAGTAAATCTTTCCGGCGGGGAGAGCCAGAAACTTGCTATCAGCAGAGTATTTTATAAAGATGCAGGGCTGATTATTTTGGATGAACCTTCCAGTGCACTTGACCCTATTGCGGAGTATCAGCTGAATCATGCGATTTTGGAAATGGCAGAACACAGGACAGTGATTTTTATTTCGCATAGGTTGTCCACTACACGCTTGGCGGACCGGATCATCCTAATGGAAAATGGGCAGATCGTGGAACAGGGAACGCATGATAGTTTATTAAAGGCACAGGGCAAATATGCACAAATGTGGAATGTGCAGGCAGAGCAATATTTAGCTTGACTCAACTATAGCTTATGTTTGAAGATTGCCGCCTTAACTGCTTGGAAGATATCTTATGTCAAGATCTGTCTGAGCCTTTTATGCTTGAAAAATTCTGGCTTTGGGAAGATGATGACAGAGCAGCAGACGTAATTGAAGCAGAAATGCAAAATAAAGTTTACCGAGGAAATATTGAATTGCTATATATGGGAGAAGCAATGAGTTATAATCCGATTGTAACAGGAAAGTGCCGAGGCGAAGTCTGGAATTTCACAGATGTAGATGTCCAACCTTGCTGTGAACAGCAAGATTTTTTGGGCTGGTTTGAGTTGTGGCTGGATGATCAAGATGAAACAGACTATTTCAAAGATTATGTGTATGATGAAGCTGAATAAGTATTGATAAGAAAAGTAAAATTTTTGCTTGACAACAGACATTTTTACACGTATGATTAGTAATGTAATAATTCAGACAGCACCAAGTTATTATAGAAATTTTAGGAGGATTTTGCATGTTAACTGTGATTGTAATGGAGAAAATTGCAAAGTAAATATTGCAAGGGGTGATTTTTGGCTTTATTATTTTAAGGCTAGGAGTCTGCCCATCTGCTGACGGCATGAACTGCCAGCGTTTTCGCCTTACAATTGCTTTCGTATTATGGTATAGATTTTGAATCATAAGAACATGGCTGTATGGTCATGTTTTTTTGTGCACAATCCGATATGGATATAAAGACCATGGTATCGCTTTAGGGCAGCGATGGGCTGTTTGCGTTGTAAGGCATTGAATGGTTTCTATG
>JAIEEY010000492.1 GCA_029067205.1 Lachnospiraceae bacterium | reverse complement strand
TTTGCCTTAATCACTCACTAACTCTAAAAGACTCCAGATATTGTTCAAAAATATCACAATTCACCAATACCAATTTAGGCGTGTTTCAAAATCCACAATGATTAGTTGACAAATTACAGAAACAGATGCGTCCTATTTTGTCGTATTTAAAAGCTTTCCATGGCAATTTGTAAACATGCATTTGTCAACTAGAATTGAAACACGCCGTAAATTATCAATACAATCCTCGAAGTCAAAACAAAAATATGTATCTTCGCTTGTCAGACATTTACATGCTTCAACAGCAGTTGCTCCATATCCGATTCCAATCTCAGCAACATTTATTCTTCTATTTTCATTTTTCTTTTTTTTAATCATCTCTAAAAACTCCCAGCATGGTGCGCTAACCGTTTCTCCCTGCTGTGTCCCTATCACTGACAGCATCCGAAATCTCTCATCATATATAGGGAGGTCATTATATAAATCAATTATTTGTTGTTTTGGAACAAGTTCTTTCAAAGAATAAACAATCGATTTATGGTAACTAGGATTCATACATGTCAAAAACCAAATATAATCTTCATAATCATGAACCTCATCTAGCGGAATTATATTGAGATAAGTGTCCTTATCGTTATTGTCAACGATTAAAGATTCCTGAATTCCATATTTCAAATTTAAAAGTTCTTTAAATTGTACCCCGTTCCTGCCAAAAGGGTAGATCGCAATTTTTCTTCCCTCCCAGTTTCTTTGATAATAATTAATTGCATCACAAAATCTGTCTCCCATTTTTTCCCCCTGATAATTTATTTGCTTAGCATTAAACATTCAACCTTATAGTTTATGATTAACTTTTCCCATCCTCCCCATATAATAATCTAAAATCCCATAACATGCTGCCCTTATCATTTTTCCATTATATTCAGTTGGACACACAATCTTACTTTTAATTATGTTACATAAAACATCTTTCGTATTTGCTTTTATATATTTTCTATATCTATTTACAAAATAAAGCCTGTTTCTAATCAAATAATATTCTTTCAAGGGAGATTTATATCCTCCTGTGCTCCCACCAACCTTATGCCACACTTTAACACTGGGGATATACAACATACGCACACCCTCCAAATACCACCTCATACATAAATCTGTATCCTCATAGTAAAGATAATATTCAGCATTAAATAGTCCATATTTCTTAATTATGTCCTTGTGAATCATCATACAACAACCACTAATAAATGATACTGGTGTTTCCTTTTTGTAGTTTTTAATATATAAATGCCTTGCATTTCCAATATCAAATTGCAGCTCCCCACCAGCATACCAGTTTGCTCCACCATTCTTTCCCATGCCAATCCGTGCGGTTGTAACGGTATTGGCATCAGCCTTTTCCAACAGCTGTTCTACCAAAAAAGAGTCCGCCACTGTATCCACATTAAGCAGCAATATATATTCTGCTCCCATTTTTAACATCTGTTTAACAGCCAGGTTATTAGCTTTTGCAAATCCATAATTATATTGACTCTCCACCAAATGAACTTGCGTATATAACCGCTTCACAATTTCTACAGACGCATCACTTGAATGATTATCCCAAAATAGAATCTCAAAATTGTTATAAGTCTGTGCCTGCAAACTATTCAGACAATCTGCTATGTACTTTTCTCCGTTATAATTTATCAGCACAATACCTACTTTCCCACTCATCTGCACTCCGATCCACCGCTGTTCAGTCATACTCCCGTCAGTTAAATGTCAAACTCGCTATATCTCCTCCCTTGCAGGAACATAGTAGCGAACGCCTTCTCTTTTTTTAACTATTTCCTCAATCTCGTCGCAGAACTTCAGTCCCACAGTGATGATTACCCCGACAGTTTCATCTGCGATAATTCTATCAAATTCATATACCGGAATTCCCAAAAACATATCATGTGCGGTTTCCCGTCTCGTTACAACAAACCCATCCACTTGCAATTTCCAAAAATTCATCAAAAATACAAATCTGCGCCCTTCTCCCCCAGCTCCATACAAATATACCGTTTTGCACTCTGAACAAATTTTCTCAATCGCTTTTCTTTGCCGGTCAAGTCTCCTTAGCTCCGTCAGGCTTCTGACTCCAAAATTTTTTCCTGTCATCTGATACGTTTCTGCCATCTGCATCTGAGCACTCAAAATTAATCTTCCTGCATACCGGGAGCTCATGATCCACTCTGTTGAATACCCCGCATCCTGTGCAACATACGCAAAAATCCGTTCAATCGCATGACTAATGGTTCCATCATCCGGCAATGGTTCATCCCGAAAATCTTCATATTTCCAGTCATATTCCAGTAGCTTTGTGATGGCTTTGGTCCTGCACCAGAAGACACTTCCCAAAGTAACGGGCATTTTTTGACGATCAATGTCACACTGCAGCCCCAAACGAGCTGCAAGTTCCTCTGCCAGTTTGAAATTATCGTCCCTCCACCGATTTGTATACCAGTGTGTCAGACGTTCCCCAAACGGTATCGGCGGCGTCAAGATTCCAATTTTTCCTCCCATAAGAAGACCCAGTATGTTATTAATATACGTTTCTGAATGAATCGTGTTGTCCCACAGATTCTCGATCCAATAATCTGTATCTTCTTTAAGTAACAAAGTTTTTTGTTTTTTATCATGCAGGAAACACAGAAATTTCTTTTTTAAAGCAGTCCTTTTAAATGCAACCAGAAAAGCACTGATGTCACGTCCCCTGTTTTCTTTTTTCAGGCAAAACACATTTTCACGCCCGTCCGCATATTGACTGATTTTTTCCCATGCCCTTTCGTTTGATGTATAAATACAAATTTCTATCGAAGAAGGTACTCTATCAAGATATTCAAAATACCGCTGTAACGTATCCTCATAAAATAAATTCACTGCTATCGCTGTATCTTGATATACTGCATCCGGCACTTTAAAGTCTTTCTGTGAATCCGCAATAATATGTATCAACCCTCGGCTAAATAATTCATCATATACATTCTGCATACTACTAAACCCTTTCCGCCATTCCTCAACGACATCTGCTGCATTGTATTATTGCTCAAGATAACCGCCCCATCTCTGCTCTGTTTCTATTAACACCTCTTTTAAATTTCTTCCAAAGACATCCAATGTGAAATATTTTTCATATGTCTTTCTGGCAGACGCCTTGATATAATCCAGTCCATTCCGATTGTCCATAATCCGTTCCATTGTTTCAGACAATGCCATCACATTTTCCGCCGGTATGACATAGCCGTTAACCCCATCCTGAATGTAATCCGCAATACCTGTGTTTTCAGTAGTGATGCACACTTTTCCAAACATCATGGCTTCTATTATCACTGTCGGCAATGATTCATATGGTGACGTGCATACGACCACGTCAATTTTATGAAAGATATTATAAAGCTCTTTTCTTGTCAGTTCGCCCCAAAATTTAATATTGGTCTGGGAATTCCACATATCCCTTATTTTCTGATAATAGTCCTTGTTCGCTGACTTACCAATAATCCAAAATTCTGCATCCTGACTATTCACCATGTTCGTTGCTGCACTGATAAAAATGTGCTGCGCCTTTACTGGATATATCGTACCAATCACTGCAAACACTGTCTTTTCCCTGGTTTGGATATACTGTGTCGTTCTGGATGCCGCATCCGGTATCCCCAACATCAGTATATTTTTACACATATCATCAAACATCTGATTAAAAATTCCCTTTGCTGCCCTGCTCACCGAACAAATATTGACTTTCAAAAACTGTTCTTTCCTAACACAGACAGAATATTTGTTCAAAATGGGCTGATAAATAAATTTAGCTTCATGAATCCACCAAAGTACCGGACGAAATTTGCTAATTTCATAAACGCTTTCTAACATGGTAAACAAATTTACCATGACCACATCAAACCTTCCGATCCACTTTTTTTCCTCATCAAAAACATAGGGCAGCGTCGGACATATCACGACAGCAATTCCCTGATGCTTTATTTCGTTAATCAGTTTCTCGTTTCCACCGGGAACTGCTATAAAAACCGCAATATCATATCTTTTCATAGCCATTGCTGCATTCCATACTGCCAGCGAACCACCATCATAATCAAGTTTTTGTGAAATAATCAGGACTTTTCTTTTTGCGCCTTCTTCGATTGAAAAATCCGGAAACTCTTTCACACTATCCGAAAGCTGTCCCGCTAAAAATCTATCCCATGTAAAAATGCGTTCCTCATCTACTCCCAAATCAACTAACTGCTGAAAAATCTCGTTTTCGTACAGACTCATAATCAGGATATTATCAAAATGTACTGACTTGATTTCCGCTGGCGGGATTACTAAAATCCCGTCTACTTTTTGTCTCCAAAATACATTATTGTTATCTGTAAGAGCTACAATTTTCAAGTCTGAAATACTTTGTACTACTCTCCTGTTTTTTTTGTAGGTATTTCCAAGTCCAAATAAAATAATCTTCATTTGCAACTCTCCTCATATGTTTTGCAAATTGTACAAAATCATTTCTCCATAGATAAAGGTCATCATATCAACACAATTTATCATGCAGCGTTTTTGTCAGCTTTATCAACCTGTAAAGTATTGGACAATAGTAATAACATAAAGCATTCAGCACAGCACTTCGGTAATTTCGTTTTACTCTTCGCTTGCTGACCGTAATATACCCCTGCTCTTTTAAAAAATGATAATGTCTGTTTATAAAACGGTCATCATTCCGAAGGATAAAAAGGCAGTGTTTCCATAGCTTTAAGTCATGGCAGCCCCCTCCCTTCACATATGACTTAGGCAGATCAATCTCATATGTGAAAGGAACATATACCATTTTCCTTCCCAATTTAGCTTGTCTGACAAGATAATCCATGTCCTCCCTTGCAGCATTTCCAATATATCCGACATCAAATCTCATTGTTTTCGCCAACTCAGCCTTGATCATAAAAGATGCCATAACATACAGCCCTTCTGTTATTTCATCAATCTTGTAATCAAAAGAAAAGACTCCCGTATTAAGATCCGCCATACACTTTGTATCAAATGGATTTACATGTATCTTGGAAATGTATCTGTCCATATTTCTAATCTGTCCCATATTGGTTGCATAAGAACCATTTGCTCCTGCAATATCTGCAGGATACTGTTCAATGGCATCTCGTAAACGGTGTAGGGTACCACCATACAATACGCTATCATCATCACCAAAAAAAATATATTTCCCTCTCGCTTTCCTGACACCTACATTTTTCGCAAAAGGCAATCCCTTATGCTCTCTCAACCGAATATATTTTATCGTATCATACTTTTTGCGAAGCTCTGATACTCTCGCCCTTGTATCATCACCAGAACCATCATCCACTATAATCACTTCTAATGTTACATCTTGTATAAACGTAGGAATTGTTTTCTTTAACACATGCGAACGATTGTAACTTGAAATAATGACACTTACGTTTTTATCCACTATAACCCCCCCCGTTTAAGCCTTAATTTAATTGACAGTCCCCGATTCTATTCTCCCCATGCCAGAAACATTCCTTTCTCCTCTGCCATATCCCTTCATCAGACATCTGAATCTGCCCAGTCACGACTACCCCGAATCTTTCATTCTCATCCACAAAATTTTTCCGTAAAATCGCAGTATATCATGTGTTCTCCTGCTATCTGCATAAAACACAAAAAATATTCATTATTTTTACCTAACGCCCTCTATTTCTCCAAAACGTACATGAATTCATACATCCAATCTACTCCATTACGATATTCACGGCATATGTAGCAACGCTCAAGTATTCTCAGCTTTTGTTTTTTTAAAATGTAATCATAAATAGTATAAATATTGTCTAAGTCAAGATTTATGTCCTTTGTTTTATAAAATTCTTCTCTACGTTTTAGCCATGCCAAATTTTCTTTTTTATCTGTATTGTAAGGTTTTGGTACTACTGGAAACACATATAATACTATTTCGCCCTGGTTTATCAATTTATATATATATTGTATTATTTCAAAATGCTCACAATAATCTTCTCCATAAATACAAATTGGCGCATCAGTGCTAATAAGGTTGTATCCCCCTAGTTCTCCTTCTTTCATTGTCCGCATCATTTTTACAGAATCTTTGCAGTTAAATTCTCCATTCAGCACATTTTTCTTAAAATCAACCTCTTTTTCAGGATCTATGTCATATCCAACAAAAGATATACTTTGTTCTGCCATTTTATTAGATAATGTATGTCCATCCCCACCATATAGCTCAATAGTCCTAAACTCGCCAATACCATATTGTTCTTTTAGTTTCAACATTGTCTCTATTACGTCCTCACTTTTGGATTCCCAAATCACTTTCTCCTTACTATTCATTTTCTCAACCTCCCTATACTTTTGTTATTACTGTTCCACTTTGAATAATCTTTCTTCCTTGATCAGCTCCAACATTCATCAATAAATCTATAAGTGACAAATGCGAAATAAAATCATTACGATTCCTCTGAGTATATACCGGATGTTTAAAATCATTAAACCATACATTCACTCCTTCTCTCTTATATTTGTCCAGTTCCATATAATCCCTGCCTGCCGGACCTGATAAATATACGCTTGCCCCAGAACGCTTTGCAATATCCAGTATCAAATCCGATTTACTCCCTGTCGGCGATAAGTCCGATGCCTTTATTATTTTGATATCTATTTTCAGTAACTTAACAAAATAAAGAATTATCTCCATATTTAAGTCATATAAACTTGTAATATGTCTACCAATCAATTCTTTAAAAAAGGGATAATACTCATGATAAAAAGGATGTTGCGTATAATTATATTGTATTGTCTTCAAATATTTATCTTCCCACGGCACTTCTTCATCTGAAAAGATTTCCATATCGGCAATAGTTTTATCCCTATATTCTTCAAGTTTCACCGGTACTCCTATATATTTTGCGACACCACCTACCAAAATCTTATTTCGGTTTTGAAAATATCTTTTTCTATATTGAACATTATCTAATATAATCATTTCATCTGCATTCATCATTTTATTAAAAAATCCAAGCCATGGTAAATGCTCTGGCTGATGTATCGCAACAATCATTTTATTTCCTCCTAGTTTCACAAGATCATCTCACATCTTACTATTTCAAATGCTTCGGCATACTGTTTTCCCATCTCATAGCCCCTATATGCTGCCCTGGCTTTAGTGCCCTCTATCCATTGATCTCCAAACTTTTCATACTCCGTTTTATGCATACGCAATGCCTTCAACTTCTGTTCTTCAAATCCACCTATATCAACATACATTTGAGGTCTGAATCCCATATAAGAACGTCCCGCCGGATAAATAGGCTCATACATATATACATTGTTATGCCTTCGTGCAGCCGTAATTGTTGACTTTGCCACTCCCTCATGTGCTTGATGTGTATCAAATATCCAATGGGTAAATACTATTTCTGGTTTATACTTTTGAATTCTTTCATCAAGCGCTTCTATCACTTGTGAATGATATGGAATATCTTTTGTGTCATAATCCAAAATTTCTATATCATTTACCCCGAGCATTTCCGCTGCTCTTCTCCCCTCAGTAATCGCGTTTTCTTCTGTCCGTATAACCTTTCCATCATAATTGGAATAACCTGACTTACTCATGACAATCATCTTTACATCATGTCCATGTGCAATGGCCTTTGCCAGAGTTCCCCCACAAGCCAGCTCGATATCGTCCAGATGGGCTCCTACTGCCAATATTTTCATCCTGTACTTGTTCCTCCCTTCACTTCATCCAAAGATCGGTCAGTATCCGTTCCTGTGGCGCCATCCCAGTCTTATAGAAATTACTTGGCATAGTAAATCCCATTTTCCTTCTGTATAGGATATCCTTTCCGACTTCTTTCTCATATGCTTTTTTCAACAATCCCTTCAACATTCCAGCCGGCAGACGATCCGCTTCCGACAGAGAAAAGGAAAATTCAACCAATTTCCTTGACAGCAGCGGAACCCTGACCTCCAGCGAAACTGCCATGCTTGCCCTGTCCACTTTCGTCAGAATATCCCCCGGCAGATACGTCTTGACATCAAGATATTGAACCCTTGTCATTGGTGGCAGCTCCATATGGTAATGTCTCCTAAGTGCCCAGAATTTGTCATAATCCCTGTCAATCCCTAAACGTTTTCTCCATTCCTTTTCCCCAAGCTGTAATATCCAACTATAGTTTCTATTCAGGAAGCTTAATTCATCCAGCCAGAAATAACTATCCGAATTCTTTTTACACCTACTATACAGATAAGATACCAATAGATTGTCTGGTCCTTTCTCCTTCTCCTTTTTCCAGATATCCCGATATCGATAATAACCACCAAATACTTCATCCCCACCGTCACCTGTAAGGATTACCTTGACTTTCTCCCTGGCCAAACCTGACACAATATATGTCGGAAAAGCCGAAGTATCCGCAAACGGCTCATCATACCATGATTTTAATTTACGATAATTTGTCAGAAATGTACTGCGGCTGAATATTTTGGAGTTCAGATTGATTTTATACTTTTTAGCTAGTTTGTATGCGTAATCTAGTTCGTTATAATTGTCTTGCGTAAAACCTATGGAAAACGATTCAAGTTCATCGTTTACCTTGTGCCCCTCATATGTCACGATACTGGAATCCACGCCTCCGCTCAGGAAAGTCCCCACTGGCACATCCGCAATCATCTGTTCCTGTACGGATTCTGCAACAAGGCTTTTTAGTTCCTCGATCAGCACCTCCTGCTTTCTTTCGGATCCCTGTGCTTCATTCACAGTCAATCTCCAATAAGCTGAATCCTTGACGATACGCCTGGATTTTAGGTCAAATAACAAGCGGTGTCCAGGCAACAGTTTATAGACATTTTTGTAATAACTTTTTGGCTCTGGTATGTATAAATAGTTTAAAAAATCATAAACAGCTGTATGGTCAACCCTCAAGGAAACCGTACTGCACATATTGACGATTCCTTTCAGTTCAGACGCAAATCCGAAATTGTTACCATCATAATAGTAATACAACGGTTTTATTCCAATCCTGTCACGAAAAAGCCTGACCAGACCGTCTCTCTTATCATAGACTGCCATACCAAACATACCATCCACTTTCGTAATGAACTGTTCACCCCATTCAAGATAGGCATTTAAAATCACTTCCGTATCAGAAGTCGAATGAAACTGGTGTCCTAGCCTCTCCAGCCTGTTTCTCAGCTTCCGATATCCATATATTTCACCATTGAAAACGATTCCAACCTGGTCATCATCGGAAAACATTGGCTGCATTCCATTTTCGGACAAATCCATAATCGCGAGTCTGGCAAACGCCAGCGTAAAATCTTCCATGGTTCTGATCTTTATTCCATCAGGTCCACGTTGTTCCATGCATTCTATTCCCTTTTGATAATTCCACCCGACATTGTTTCCCCCGAGAATCGCGCACATTGTTTACCCCCCCCCTAATTACACCTATTTTAATCCAAAACATTCACAATACATCCTCGTATGGTATCAGCCATATCTCCTTTTCCGGATTGTGGATATGTTCAACACGATTTCCAATCTGTCCTGCAATCTCATCATAATATTTAGGAGTAGTGATAATGATATGATCTACCTGTGTCTCTTCAAAATTCTCCACCACATACCCACACACAATCTTTCCCCATTGCATATGCGCCGAATCAAACACGTGCTGGATTTTGACACCGGCTTTTGACAGTTCCTCCAAAAATGCTCTGCCCATCGCTCCCGCTCCCCAAATTGAGCAGCCTTTTTTTGACAACTCTCTTACCAGTTCCACTTTAGCCTGCATATATAGATTCTGCCCATCTCCAATCCCTTGGTCGTTAATCATATTAAGGTAATAAACCTTGTTGACAGCACTCAACTCATTTATAAATGCGCTTCCTTTCATCCCCCACTTGAAAAAATAAATATTTCGAAGGGAGTTTAGAAGTTCACCATATACTGGAAGATTCTGATAATATATCATGTTATAGATTACATTGTTATAAAAACTTTTCAGTAGAAGCGCAGAATCCTCCCTGCTCATAATGTACTCATATATTTTGTCCATAGCTTCCAGTATGTAGCTTCTTTTCAAATCTCTGTCCGTAGAAATCGTACTCCTGTTTTTATTCATCCTAATATAGAGGAACGGTTTGTCGGCATATACTATTTTGTGCGAATTAATAGCGATTACCATTGCATAATAAACATCGTTTGCATTGGGTATGTCCTGAAAAAAAATTTCTCTTTTCCTATAAATGGACTTGTGCACCAATTTTGTACATGGTGAATTATCAATGAGCTGCATAATCTGATATAACTCTTTATCAGTATCAACAACTGGATACGTATCGCAATACAGTTTTCTCATTGCATTTTCAATCTGGGCATTTCCTTTGGGTGCATCCTCAAAACATTCCCAATAACAGCATACGACATCCGCCGATTCCCTTATAGCGGTTTTGACCATAGTCTCTATTGTCTGGACATGAAAGATATCATCCGAATCCCAGAAAATAATCCATTCACCTGACGCCATATCCATGCCAATGTTCCGCGATACCGCCGCCCCATGATTTTCCCGTTCAACCACAACTTTAATCCTAGCATCTTTCCCTGCATACTCCTGCAATATCTTTACGGTGTGATCTGTACACCCGTCACAGACATATATGATTTCCAGATTCCAATAAGATTGTCTGATAACTGACTCTATATTCTCCCTCAAAAATGGCTCTGCATTGTATGCCGGAACAACAATTGTTACTAAATCATTATTCATATATTCACCTCTCAGTTATTGAAATGTATTGATTGTTTCAATAACATAATCCTGCTCTTCCCGAGTCATTCCATTATAAAGTGGTATCGACAAAACAGTTTCCGCGTAACTCTCCGTAACAGGCAAATCCCCTCTATGCATCCCAAGATATTGATATGCTTCTGACAAATGAGGCGGAATGGGATAATGAATCATTGTATCAATTCCCCTTTCAGCCAAATAATCAATCAATTCCTGCCTTTTGTCCAGCCTGATGACAAACTGATGCCAGATATGCGTAGCGTTTTTCCTAATCTGTGGCAATTGAATCTGATCATTCTTCAATTCCTCAAGATAACGGGTACAAATCATTTTCTTATCGTTTTCCAACTCCGCAATATGGGACAAACGCACTCGAAGAAGGCCTGCCTGCAACTCATCAAGCCGTGAATTTGCGCCGACAATCCGGTTATAATACCTTTTCTCACTTCCATAATTTCTAAAAACCCTTATATCATCTGCAATCCTTTCGTTGTCAGTGACAATTGCGCCTGCATCACCAAAAGCACCCAAATTCTTAGATGGATAAAAGGAAAAACAACCGATGTCACCAAAAGTTCCTGTCATTTTTCCATTAAAACAGGCTCCGTGGGATTGGGCACAATCTTCTACCACCTTGAGATTGTATTTGCGGGCAATATCCATAACAGGCTGCATATTGGATGCTTGTCCATATAAATGAACAACCAAAATCGCCCTTGTTTTATCTGAAATCTTCTCTTCAATTTTATCAACGTCAATATTATAATATTCATCTGGCTCTACAAATACTGGTACAGCACCATTGATCGTAATTCCCATAACGCTTGCTATATACGCGTTCCCTTGAACAATCACTTCATCACCCGCACCAATCCCCAGCACCCTGAATGCAATCCAAAGGGAATCCAGGCCGCTTGCCAGTCCTACGCAATACTTGCTGCCAATATATTTTGCAAACTCATTTTCAAAGCTTTTTACCTCGTTTCCCAAAACATACCATCCTGAGTGCAGTACTTCTACCGCCTTTTTTTCAAATTCTTCTTGGTACAAATAAAATCCTCTATCCAGCCTGTTTGTCATTATTTTCATTTTTTCCATACAATTAAAATATTCCTTGCAAATTATAATCTGTTCTTCAACACATATATCCACACATCTCAATTTCAGTTACTTTTTAAAATAGTAATCCTTGATTCTCCTAAGTCCTTTTTTTAACAAAAACAGTAAATATGCAATATTTATTTGGATAGCAACCGCTATATTTTCCTTTGTTGGTGTCTGTACAGCCAAATTATCCGCCTGTTTCAATTTATCACGTAGATTATTGGAAGGATCAACCTTCACCCCAAACACTTCCTTCAGATATCGACAGGCTTCAAGATCCATATCAAAATAGAAATACAACAAATTCCTTTGATATGTTGTTGCCAGCCAGCTATCTCCTTTAAGCAGCCTTCTGCTGCATGACCATATCTCATCAAAGTAGACGATCTTCCCCAGCATCGCCAATGTATAAGATACCCTGACATCCACATTTAGTCTACAGTTCAAAAAGGCCTCCCATTGTTCCTTGCCCAACAGATACCTGATATTTCTGTAAACATAACTTGCTGTATGTCCCACTTCATGCTTAAGATTCATGGCATACCATTTGTTGTAAATGTACCCTTTCCGCATATATATGGCATATTCCGGAGCCGCTTCTCTCCCTTCATCATCAACACTATATACATTATGGGCAGTTCCTGTCACATCATCATGTTCTTCAAGATAATCAACCTGTTTTTGCAATTTATACTGATAAACCCAGTAGTCATCTCCTGCCAAGGCGGCCACATATTTTCCTCGACACGCCCGCATTACGCGTTTATTATTCTCAAGCATGCCAAGATTTTTCTTTCGGTGAAACACCCTGATTATATCAGGATATTCTGATTGATACCGATCCACAATAGCCGCCGTTCCATCCGTAGATGCATCTTCTCCTATTATTAGTTCATAACGAAAATTTACCTTTTGTCTTAGTACGCTTTCGATTGCTTCTGCAATATATTTTTCCTGGTTATATGTAACCATACGCACGCTGACCAGTACATCTTCCATCATTTCGTCCTCCATATTAAAATCTGTCAATTAAAATGTTTTTTCCATTTTTCATAATATGCAGCCCTCTCATCTGCGCTATAAAAATGATTTGTATATGGATTGTCATTATAATAAAAATTCACATATTCCCGCGGCAGGACAACTTCCTCTTGAAACTGTCTGTAAATATATTTATACGATTTTGTTTCTGCTACATTGTCATTCAATATTTTGAATTGTTGATTCCCTATAAAATCCCCTATCACACCTTCAAGTCCATTTAATTTCTCCAGTTTTATCACAAGCAGTTCTATATTGTCATGATTGATTATTGAATACCCCCTCTCTGCATCAAACTTTTCTTTTAAGATGTCTATACCAAGATTATTCTTCAATTCCTCATCAAACCAACCCCACAAGGCGCCATTTACATTCCTCTGCCCAATTGTATCAATATGACAAATCAGTTTTTTCTCAAACTCCTGTTTTTGACCATGTTCCGTAAAATCAAACGGAGAAACTATGGATAAATAATTTAAAAAACTTTGTTGGAAACTCTTCGCCAACAATCCTTTAATAATCCAACCTGCATCAGGTAGTTCGAAATCTATCTTCTGAAAAAAATGTCCTATGTCCTTGGAAATCGGTTCTCTGACAAGCGTTATCATTTTTACTTTCTTCACCGACTTGATGCATTCAATTAATCCCTGTTTCATTGCTGGATTTCTGCTGAATATGGACGGATATTCTATACCGTGCGAATGGATCGCTTTTACACCGCATTTTACCAACGAATAGTGAACAGTATTGGAGCCAACCTTTCCAGGCTGATATACAATAACCGGTGTTTTATCGTCCGGATTCTGTAAAAGTAATTTGTATATATCAATCTTTGCCTGAACCTGGTTTCGTATCAGAACCTGATTATTAATCCATGCATTTTTTAGAATCTGTAATTTATTACTCTCTCCATAACGGTCGAGGTTAAAATATGCAGCATATAAAAAACCTGTAAAAGTATACATCTGTTCACACTGCATCTTATTATTCTGTAATATGGAAACAATGCTTTCGTATCGTTCCGACATTGTTGTAATGACAATTATTATTTCTTTTTCACTTGCAATATTCAATAACTCATCCAGACTCTTAACCGAAATGTCTTCAATAATGCTGCCTTTCAATGCAGAATTCGAATCTCCAAAAGCAATTGGCTTTATTCCAAATTCATTAAATATTCTCAGCGCAATTTTCCCTACATATCCTGCACCATACAAGTATACTGGCTTTTCATATAATTCCGAAAATCTATTTGTCAACTCCATATCCCTTATCATTACCATCTTCCTTTCTACACTGCATTTATCTTATCAAACAACCATCTTGTAATTTCAAAGATTCTTTCTTTTTCCAATCCCTTATATTGCGGAAAAGTATAATTCACATCTTCAAATAAATATTCCCTGCCTGGGCTTAAAAATTTTTTTGCCACCTGCCGGTTTTGCCCATCATACTGCTCCATGAATATTCTCCGTTCATCATCCTCCCAATAAGCATAATCCCTAATCTGGGGCAGCTGCACGGAATATTCTTTCAACAGATGGTTCATACGCATATTGTACATTTTCAAGTTCCTTTTGTATTCCAGGACATCCCTGTCCAAACGCAAATTGGCCTTATTCTCCTCAATGCATTCAAAACATCGTAAATCCTTAATATTTAAAACATTTACATAAAAATCGGTTATCAAATCATACCCTGATACTCCCTTTTCGTATGGTCTGACAATAAAATCGGCATCTCTAAATATTGCCTGCCATTCATTTAATACTGTTAAATATTCCAATTCAACCGGACGATACCCAACAAATTTTTTAAACGTAGGCAATTCCTCATTTTCATCACCATACCATATATTTTTACAGTACTGGTTATACTGTGATTCTATAAACAAATCCTGTCTCCGCAAATAGCATATGATAGTAATATCTTCTGAGATTTCTGAAAGAAGTTCCCTCAAACGCATTCTCATAAATCTATTAACCGCTTTATTTTCCTCATCAGGTATTGAAACCCGCAGCCCCGCCAGAGTGCGGAAAGCATCCGCAAAAAAAGCCTCGCAGGAGATAATGATCTTACCGTATTCCTTTGAATTTTCCTTTATCCTTTTAACCACGCTTTCGGGTTCTTCTGCAACATTAAGAAATCTCGGGTGATTTTCATACTTTTTAAATATTCCATAATCAACTAAAGCCTCTTTCAGCAGACCATAACAGAGATTAGAATGCAAATAATAGTTGTCAAAATAATCGCCATAATAAAAGTCTTTCTGCAAAAGCAACCTTTTATTCTGATGCATATGAAATTGCAATGCAGTGCTTCCGGTCTTAAATGTCCCTATATGCAAAAAAATCTTCTTCATCAATCTTATCCCCAATTTTCAACTAATTGATTTATCGCTTTGAATCCATAGTATCCTGTATGATATCTACAATCCGATCTATAATTTCATATTCTAATTCCGGATATAATGGCAGTACGAGAATATTACTGCTTATATATCTGGCATTTTTCAAGGGAAGTTTCCTATACTTGTTTTTAAAACATGCCGCATCTGCCGTTATTGGATAAAAATATTTACGCGGGTATATATCCTGCGCCCTTAATTTATTACAGACAATATCTCGTATTTCCAAACCGAATGCTTGTGAATCAAATAAGATCGGAAAATATCCGTACGAATATACATTCTGTTTTGTGTCCCGTTCACAAAATCTTATCCATGGTATTTCTTTCATTTTATCCATATAATAAGAAATCCGCTGCTTCCTTAAATTGATATTCTTTTCTACATATTTCAAATTACATAATCCCATTCCTGCACAAAATTCGTTCATCTTTGCGTTCATCCCTACTTCGGCTACAACTTCTTCCGATCGAATGCCGAAATTTTTTAAATTATATAATTTTTCATACAGACTTTTTTCCCTAAAAGCAACTGCTCCGCCTTCAATCGTATTAAATACTTTCGTTGCATGAAAACTAAATGCTGATGCATCTCCAAAATTCCCCACTCCCACACCCTTACATTTCTCGCCAAAGGCATGCGCCGCATCGTAAATTACTTTTAAATTATACTTGTCAGCGATTTTCTGTATATCTTCCACATTACAAATATTTCCATACACATGAACTGGCAGGATAGCAACTGTCTTTTCCGTAATCAATTCCTCAATTTTACTTTCGTCAATTGTATAATCTGATAGTTTAACGTCACAAAACACGGGTTTCAACCGATTACGAATAATTGCGTGTGTTGTTGATATAAAAGTGAATGGAGTAGTGATCACTTCTGCCCCTTCTGGAAATTCCATGGCCTGTATTGCAAGTTCCAATGCCATATGACCATTCACAATCAAAGATAACTGCGGTACTTCCAAATAATCTTTTAATGCTTTCTCCAATTGCTTATGAAAAGTTCCCATATTTGTCAACCAATGCGACTCCCACAGAGGTCGTATCTGTTCCATATACTCCTCGAATTCAGGCATGGAACTTCTTGTTACAAGAATATTTTTCTGCATTTTATGTATTCCCCTACATACATATTTATTAGTCTACTTAATTAAGTTCATAATATATTGTTCGATCCTAATCCCCACTAAATCTTTAGCTCTAGATATTCCCAATCCGCGGCACTGCACCTGTTTGCTTTCTCTAATCAGCCTGTCCGTTACTATCTGGTCTCCTACACACGCTCTCAATTCTGATCTGTCGATATAAAAAGCAAAATCTTCATATTGTCCCACACTCTCCCATATTTTCACAAAAAACATCAGCCCCATAGGATCTGGATAGAACTCTATATTTTTATTCTGTAGAATATTACAGACTAATATATTATCTATAATGACCTTGAAAATATCTATATTCGGCAGATATACCTTAATTTTTGCCTGTTCAAATCTTTTTGCCAATTCATTAACCACATATCCACCACTAAACCCCAACACGCAAATTTCTTTTGGATTTTCTGCTTTCATTCCATCTGCCAAATCTGCACCTTCCATCCAAGGATTGGCGCTGCTAAACAGTTTATATTCACATTTCTTTTCCCTCACATATATACTAATATTTTCAGTCCCAGTATAAGAAAATTTAATACGTGCTGACTTCTTCACATCCTGGATTGATGCAAATATTTTTTTATGATATTTTTCTAATGTCTCCATATTCTGCTTTTTAGCTTTTTTAGCTAACGTTATCCTGCTTTCTTCACTAAGCTGCAACAATTGGGCAGCAATATTCAAATCAATATCGTACTGCAGCAAATCATGAACCCGCATATAATTCTTTTTCGCTATACATATTTTACATTCTTTAAAAAATATGCTACCAATTAATTCCGAAAAAGCAGGCTGCATCAATTCCGTCTCAAACAGCTTCCAATGCCTATCTGCCATTCCCCATCTCTGTATACAAATCTCCCTGCATATTTCAATAATTTGCTGCCTTGCTTTCCTTAATGAATAAACCTCATCCTCTTTCATCGATTGCCTCTATATTACTATTAATGAAATTATTACATATAAATTGTCTCAAAATACTGACATCTTCCCCACCGCTGCCACAAACATAAATATACGAATCATCTTTTTTCTGCAGGTCAAAATTTTCTATTAGATCCCTTAAACCCATATGAAAACGGTATTTTATATCTGGATATAGCAATACGCCTGTTCGTGATGTATTTAATAACACCTGCTTAAATTCTGCTAAATTGTCAATATATATTGTTACTTCTATTTTCCCTTCTGCTGGCTGTACAATTCCATTGGCTTCAAATCCCGTATTACTTCCCCATATATATATTTTTTTGTATTTTCTGACATTAATCATCTCCATCATACGCCTAGACAATCCAATCGGATTATAACCAGAATACAAATCGCACTCGTTTTCCTTTTCCGTTCTATAAACAACCCTTCCCCTTATTCCATAAGAACGGTAGCATTGCTGCTCCCTTTCCATCGGAATCTTCTCTATATCTTCAAGAATTTCGGGATAGCGCATTTTTAAAGCATTTTTATTGATGTTCCAGAAATAAGTCTGTAGTTCAACAATATCTTTATCAAAAATCACATCTGCTACACATCTGATTCGTCTTGACAGATCATAATTCACTATGTCATATATCTCGGTGTAATCGTCTGAAATTCCTGCCTTATGGACTCTCTCAACACATTCTCTGATTATCGGAAAATCAACCTCTGTGTCCTGCCAATATGCTGCATCTGTCATTCCTATTTCATACATATTTTGTATGTACGATATCAGGAGATCCATATCAAGCATTGACTGTTCCTTGAATCCAGAATTAAAATCATTGATATAATTAAGCACATTATTGATCATCTTCCATACTTTAATTACGTCCAATCCCCACACTCCCCAATAAATCATCCTGTAATCAGCTGTTTCTCCATACGCCTAGCAATTACACCTGCATTTTATTCTCCAAACAATTAATAATATAAAATCCCTTGGCGTTCAAACAATTTTCACGGTTATAACACATTGGTGTATCATCCATTTGCATAAAAATAGCGCCTGCTTCTTCAGCGATACACTGCATTGCTGCAGTATCCCATTCCATCGTCGGATTGAAACGGTAATATATCTCCGCATCACCCTTTGCTACCACACAACCTTTTAAGGAACTTCCCATCTTCACATAATTGACAAGGTTGTTTTTCCTTATTAAATCATCCATTTCAGCACAACCATGCGAATTGCTCATAACCACTCGGATATCTTTTTTTCTGTCCGACACCTGTATCCTTTCTGTCTTGCCGCGAATACTTAAATACGCCCCTTCTTTCTCTGATGCCCAATACAGTTCCTCCAAAACCGGCACATATATGACCCCCATGACAGATTTTCCTTTATAAGACAACGCAATATTCACTGTAAACTGTCCGTTTCTCTTTATAAACTCTTTTGTTCCATCCAGAGGATCCACAATAAAACAGTAATCATTTTTCAATCGCTCCCCGTTATCTTTTTCTTCCTCTGACAGAATTGCATAATCAGGAAATTTCTGTTTTAGTTTTTGCATAATAACTAAATTTGCTTCCCTGTCAGCCAACGTAAGCGGAGAGCAATCGTCCTTATAAACTGTGCCAAATTCTCCCAAATTATATATCTCAATAATTTTTTTGCCCGCCTCTGTCGCGGCTTCCTTTGCGACCGATAACTCTTTTTCCCAACGCATTTGTTTCTCCTCTCCTTTTGCTGTTCAGATCACATACTATTCAATAACCATCACTACATTTACCCCAAAATACAAAATTATTTAAAATATCAAATTCAATAATTTAATGAAACTATAGGCAGCATTTCATAAAATATTAATGGTACAGTACACTAGTACAGCATTGCGCAAATAACGGTGAATACAGCACCTGATATTTGCGCCAGTACAAAGGACTGACACAGTCCTTATGTTGTCGTCAGTCAACAATGCCACCGCATTGTCTCCTTCCTCCGCCTTGTCCTGACACAAATATCAGGCACTGTTTTTCACCGTTATTTAGGCAATGCTGTACTAGGTATCATCATGTTCTGACAATCTTACTTTCCGCAACTGAATCTCAATTATATGTTTTCTTTGTAAATAATATTCAAATCTTTCCCTTGAATTTTCAAACTCTAACATATTTTCAAAACAAAATTTTTTATAGAATATATCCTGTAATTCTCTATTAGAAAACATAGATATTTTAACATATGAATATCCATATTTTTTTGATATGGCGAGCTGATTAACATAATTCGGAATCTGTCAAATTCAGAAAAATATTTTTCATATGTATTATAAACTGGCTCTAAATCAAAACCGCTTATTTCACGTTCACGATTGTTAACAGATTGGGGTTTTCCTTTGCAAGTTGTTTCCAAAAGCGTATCCGACCAATTAATTCCCCACGTATCACAAATTTTTAATAAAGTCTCCCTAGGATTACATTTCAAATCTTCGAACCTAACAATTAATCTATCACATTTTACAAAATTTCTTTTATTAATCGAAGGATGTCTTAACATATTGTAACAGGTTGTTTTTCTCAATCCCCCCTTATCCAACCTCCTCCTTTTAAATTCAGATCCTTTTACCATACATATATTCCGAATCACATTAATAATATTGCATGTTATATCCCCTCCAAGCCACTTTACACAATTTTCTAACTCTTCACATTCCATAAAATGTGGCCCCAATAAATAACCATATCTTTAATATCAGTTTCTGTTATATCTTTTCCATACATATACATATATGCAATATAAAACATGATAAACAATTCCTGAGATGTGTATTTATTTCCACATACTAATAAACTACTAAATTTCTCGCTAAACGCCGCTGGATTATCCAACGCATTTTTATCCATAATTGTCCAAAATAAGGTCAAAATATCCTCTGCTTTTTCCATCGATAAATAAACACACAGCCAAAAGATATCTTCATTCAATTTGTCATAATGAATCATCATAACCGAAGGGTGATTATCTATTAGTCCTCCAA
>JAIEEY010000491.1 GCA_029067205.1 Lachnospiraceae bacterium | reverse complement strand
GCAGAATATTTCATTGATTGTAATGGCGGCCTGATTCAATTTGGTTCTCATGATCTGATCTGGCGTATAGATTTCTTCATTTGTCCCGAAATAAGTTACCCCGGGAGCCTTTTGGTTACTGTGCAGATGGATATGTCCCTGAATTTTATAATATTTGTTCAGCCGCCAGAATATATTCCATCCCTCTGGCTCATTATCTGTGCAGATAATGATACAGTCAGCCTGCTCCATAAGTGTATGATGCATTTCCCAGAGGTCATCATGAAAAATCAGGGAATCTGTTACTCCGGACTCTTTGCCCAGGGAAAATGTCTCATGCAGATGATTGTGCATGGCAAGAAATTCTCTTGCATCTCCGAATATGTGATAAGCTACATGCTGATTGACAGAGATAATATTTGTCAGTATTGCCCGTTCGAGAATACAGCGCCTGTAATTTTCAAATCCAATAATCACAATGGTAGTTTCACAGCTGCACAGCGGGTTCGAATGCCAGTATTGTCTGGCACAGCAGTCATAACTGTGAAAAAACTGATATTTCCAGATAGACTATCTTGTCCGTTCGTTGTCCTTGCGTACACCTCTATGGGTAATGTATGCAGATCGATCGCGCGGATGTTAATACCGATATCATTTTCTTTCATAAGAAAAACCTTGCATTTTGTACCAATGTTATTCTTGTGCGCTACGATCTGGGCCGGAGAGAAATTGATAAACAGGCATGGATAGTTTGGAAATTCCGTCTGTTCGTCTCTTTTTTCACCGAAAATGATGATGGCATCCGGATCTTCCTTATAGATATTTTGAGCCAGAGTATTGGACTCCACTCTGTAACTCGCAAAATAGTACCAGTTTTTTCCCGCTGGAAACCAAGCAAAAAGAGCGGAAGACCTTCGCTGGTGACAAAAGATATCACAGCGCGAACAACGTCATCATCATGCCGGCAGACTCCTTAAAAGACTCAATTCCGCCGATGGTAAAGAAGATATTGCGCATACCTTTTCCCAGCCTGGTCTGTACATAGCCATCTGTGACAAGGGCACTGATGGCTCTTTGTATGGTATTGCGGGAACAGTCATAGGTGAGGATCAGATTGTTTTCCGAGGGTAGTAATTCCCGAGATTCATACGCTCTGGTTTCTATCAGAATCAGAATGTACTGCAGAATCGGGTATCAGGCGCAGGTAATTTTGAGAGCAATTTATAAGATGCATTGAGGAGATGCTTGTACAGCCAGACACAAAAGGTCTGGCTGTATGGCTGGACAACAGGGAAAAGATGTTGAAATTTTCAGGGAAATCTGTATATAATGAAATTGTCACAGGTGTTACAATGAACCAATAATATCGGGATGATATAATGGAGAGATATATTATGTGGAAATGCCCAAAGTGTGGAAAAGAGTTTAAGAATTTAAATCAAAATCATTTTTGTGGAGAGAAGCCTAAAACGATTGACGAATATATTATGGGTCAGGATGAGGAAAAACAAGCGGACCTGTTTCTGGTAAGGCAAACTCTGCAGCAGGCATTGCCGGAGGCGGAGGAACGCATTTCCTGGAGCATGCCGACTTACTGGAAAAATCATAACATTCTTCACTTTGCAGCTTCTAAAAAACATATTGGCCTTTATCCTGGCCCTGAGGCAGTAGAGGAATTTAAAGAAGAACTGGGAAAGTATAGCGTGGATAAAGGGACGATACGCATTCCATATGGAAGTGTTGATACTGATTTAATAAAAGAGATTGCCCTGTGGTGTTGGGATACAGGGAATCATGCGTAAGATTTTGTTTTTTCGGAGGGTTGATAATCCCCACATATTTTCTTTTAATACGGGTGTTTCCCAACTTTTCTTTTGCTGGTTTCAGTTATCTTGAAGCCAGCATTTTTGTATAATATCATAAATTTATCAGCGCTTGCGGAGGAATATCTTGCAATCAACAATTTAGTGAGGTTTTCAGCAATTTTTCTGGCAGGATGCGAGGACTATCAGAAAGGTTTTCGCAAGTTCAGTGAATGCAATGCGGCTGTGAAGCCTGCTCTTGAATGGCAGGGCCCCGTGATCTTTGGATGGAACAGCTGGGCGGCGTTGATGGGGGACTTGACACTCGAACGTTATAAAGAAGCTTCTGATTACATGAAGACATTGAAGCAAATCTATTGTGGGGAGGATGGCAGTCAGTATATCAACTTTGATGCATGTTGGAATCGTTTCTCGAACAAAATGCAGGAAGCTGTGGCGTATGCAGAAGATAATGGTCAGTTTCCCGGAACTTATTTTTGTCCATTTATTGTGGGAAATGATTTTCATCAGGAAGTTTCCGGTACGAATGGAAATTATTACTATGAGGATATCTTATTGAAGGATCATGACGGGAATATGCTGCCTCAGGTAGATGGACTGTACTCGCTTAACCCTACGCACCCTGGAACACTGATGCATATGGAACATGAGCTGGATAAGGTTTAATGACCCGGATCACATTGTCACATACAAAATGTATGATAAGCATTCGATCACTCTGGAAGAGGCAAGAACCCGCTACCATGCGGGCGTGATATGCGGAGGCATGATGATCACCAGTGATGACTATCGGCTGGAACAAGGCCAGGGAGCGTACCGGAATCATTCTGGGCAATGAGAAATTGAATCAGATTGCCAGAAAGGGCGAAAGCTTCAGACCAGTTCGAGGTGAAAGAGGCGATCAGGCGGCGGACTGTTTTGTCAGGGAAGATGCGGATGGATTCAAAACAGCCGTCTTCAAGTACAGTATTTCGGATGAGAAGGAGATGAAGATTCCACTCGTAGAGCTGGGGCTGGCACCGGACAAGAGTTACTTGGCAGAGGACTTATGGACGGGAGAGACAATCCATGCGGAGGGAGACAGTCTTGTGCTTCGAATGTTCCCGGCACAATCCAGAATGCTTAGGATATATTAAAATGATTGCGGCGGATTTGCATATCATATGGTGTGCAGATCCGCCGTATAGTGTCTTTTGCAGAAAAGACAGGAATTGAAATAAATCCGTTTCATTGAAAGATAAATTATGGTATGATAAATAAATACCATGATGAAATATAGATAGAGGATTGATATAAATGATGGTTTATGTGGACGCGGACGCTTGTCCGGTAGTGAGTATTATTGAGAGGATTGCGAAACAAAATGGCATTCCAGTCATGCTTTTGTGTGATACAAACCATATACTGCATTCGGATTACAGTGAGATAAAGATAATCGGGGCAGGGGCAGATGCAGTTGATTTTGCGCTGGTAAATATGTGTACGAAATATGATATTGTGGTGACACAGGATTATGGAGTGGCAGCGATGGCACTTGGAAAGGGTGCCTATGCGATTCATCAGTCAGGAAAATGGTACACAGATGACAATATTGACCAGATGCTGATGGAAAGGCATTTGAACAAAAAAGCAAGGCGTGCTTCTGGAAAAAAACATATAAAAGGCTCAAAGAAACGGACGCAAGAGGACAATATCAATTTTGGACAGTCATTTGAGCGATTGATAAAAATGGCATTGCATGAGAAGGCAGGCAGAGAGTCAGGCGCGTAAAATGAGAAAAAGGGATAAAGGAGTAGAGGTAATTGGAAGGGAATGGAAATCATACGCCTGCGCACATCAAGGTGCGCGGTGCGAGAGTGCACAATCTGAAGAATATAAATGTGGATATCCCGCTAAACAAGATTGTCGGGATAGCAGGAGTATCCGGCTCCGGGAAATCTTCCCTGGCGTTGGGAATTCTGTATGCGGAGGGTTCCAGGCGGTATCTGGAAGCGCTCTCCACCTATACGAGAAGACGTATGACGCAGGCCCAAAAGGCACGGGTGGACGAGGTGCTGTATGTTCCAGCCGCACTTGCACTCCGGCAGCGTCCTGGTATTCCTGGAATACGCAGTACTTTTGGGACAGGGACAGAACTTTTGAATGGCCTTCGTCTGATGTATTCAAGACTCGCCGCGCACCGCTGTCCGAATGGACACTATGTAAGTCCATCGCTGAATGTTGCGGCGGGGCAGGAACTTGTCTGCCCAGATTGCGGAGAGCGCTTTTTTGCGCCCAGTGCGGAGGAACTGGCATTTAACAGTCAGGGCGCGTGCAGGCGCTGTGACGGCACAGGGATTGTTCGGACAGTGGATGAATCAACACTTGTTCCAGATGAATCTCTTTCCATTGATGAGGGCGCTGTCGCTCCATGGCAGACATTGATGTGGTCTCTCATGAAAGATATTGCGCGTGAGATGGGAGTTCGTACGGATGTGCCGTTTCGGGAACTGACGGAAAAAGAACGGGAGATTGTATTCCATGGACCAGCGGTCAAGAAAAACATCATTTATCAGAACAAGACCAGTGGAGCGGCGGGAGATATGGATTTTACGTATTTCAATGCAGCCTATACTGTGGAAAATGCGCTGTCCAAGGTGAAAGATGAGAAGGGTATGAAGCGGGTGGAGAAGTTCTTACGGCAGGGCGTCTGCCCGGACTGTGGAGGAACCAGACTTTCAGAGGATGCGCGTGCACCGAAACTTCGTGGCATTTCACTTGCCGAAGCCTGTACAATGACGCTTTCTGAGCTGTCAGTGTGGGTGGAAGGTATACCGGATTCCCTGCCGAAGGAAATGCGGCCTATGGCAGAGAGTATCTGCGAATCGTTTCAGAGTGCGGCAAAACGGCTGACAGACCTTGGGCTTTCCTATCTCTCACTCGACCGCTCGGCCTCCACTCTATCAACGGGGGAACGGCAGAGAATGCAGCTTGCAAGGGCTGTCAGGAACCGCACGACTGGAGTGCTGTATGTGCTCGATGAACCTTCCATCGGTCTGCACCCCTCCAATATAGAGGGATTGACGGGTGTCATGCATGACCTTTTACGGGACGGCAATACGGTTATTCTGGTGGATCATGACACGCATGTGCTCTCTGAGGCGGATTGGCTGATCGAGCTTGGACCGGAGGCTGGCGCGGGCGGAGGTACGATCATTGCGCAGGGAAATCTTGGCGATATAGAGAGGAATGCGGATTCCCGGATTGGCGGATTTCTCACTGGGGAAGCGGTGATCGATGTTGGAAAGCATATCTCTTCGGAGAGAATGTTTGAATTGGGTACGATTCATCTGTCTACTTTTGAAATTCATACTGTGAAACCACTGGAAGTTGATTTCCCGAAAGGACGACTGATTGCTGTGACAGGGGTATCCGGTTCTGGAAAGACGACGATGATTCTGGAAAGCCTGATTCCTGCATTGAACGCCTTTGTTAAAGGAGAAAAACTTCCAGCGCATGTGCGTTCTGTTTCAGCGGAAGATATCCGGCAGATTAAATTGATCGATGCGACGCCAATCGGAGTGAATGTCCGCTCCACGATGGCAACTTATGCCGATGTGCATGATGAATTGCGCAAGATCTATGCGAGGACACCAGACGCAAGGGAAAAGGGATACAAGGCAGGCGACTTTTCTTATAATACGGGCAAACTGCGCTGTCCAGTTTGCGATGGCACGGGCTCCATCAGTCTTGACGTGCAGTTTTTGCCGGATGTGGAGATTACCTGCCCGGATTGCGGCGGATCAAGGTATGCGAAAGACGCAAGCCTGATTCGACGGATCTCAAAAAAGAAAAACGGCACCTATACGCTTCCCGAACTCATGGATATGAGTGTCGATGAGGCTTTAAATGCCTGTACAGACCTTCCGAATGTAGAGAGGCGGCTGCAGGTGCTGCATGACCTTGGACTTGGATACCTGACACTGGGAGAGGAGACACCGAGCTTGTCCGGTGGGGAGGCACAGAGGCTAAAGCTGGCAAGTGAGATGGGAAAAGGGCAGTCGGATTCTGTATTTGTCTTTGACGAGCCGACGATTGGTCTGCACCCTTTGGATGTGGAGACGCTCTTGCAGGTATTTCAGAGATTGATTGAAAATGGAGCGACAGTCATTGTGATTGAACACGATCTGGATGTCATTCGGAATGCTGATTATGTGATCGATATGGGACCAGGCGGCGGGATTCATGGTGGAGAAATAATAGCAAAGGGTACACCGCAGGAGATTTGTAAGGATAAGAACAGCCTGACTGGGAAATACCTGAAACAATATATGACAAAAGATAATTACCGGAAACAATGACAGAAAAGAGGTACTTTCATGATTGAAGTAAAAATGATTGACAAAGATCATATGCAGGACATCAATATTCCCAATGAACCATTTGCGTTATGGGGGCGTATGATTCCATCTTATAAGGATGAACAATGGAGTTATATTGTGGAGCATTTTGATTCGCAGAATGTGGGCCAAATGTGTTTTCCCAACGAGAATTATGATTACATGGAAATGTGTAGAAATTCCACTTTTATCGGTGCATACGATGGTGACACATGCATTGGCCTTGCGATCCTGAAAGATGCGTTATTGAAGTATATGTACCTGTATGATCTGAAGGTCAATAAGGAATACCGCAATCAGGGAGTTGCGTCCCGGCTCATCACAAAGTCAGAAGAGGCTGCAGCGGAGAAGGGGTATCGTGGCATTTACACACAGGGACAGGATAACAACCTCTCTGCCTGCCTGTTTTACCTCAAGTATGGTTTTCATATCGGCGGACTGGATACAAATGTTTACAAAGGTACCACACAGGAGGGAAAGGCTGATATCTTGTTTTATCTGGATGTTATTGGTGACAAATGAGTCGGCTGAATTGGGCGATATTTGTCGAAAACGGAAAATATTCAGTACAGTCAGGAATTACTTCCCACTCTGATCAATACAATCATAAAAGTTGTATACTTTATTTTCCTTAAAAAAGTAATATCGGCCTATCACAAGACAAGATACGCGCTTGTTGGAGATAATGACTCCATGATAAGATCGATGCATAAAGAGACAGCATCGCCGGGCTAATCTGTACAGAGCGGTTTGAAGAAAAAGAGTACATAACAGAGCTGATTGTTCTGAAAACAAGACAATGCATTAAGGAACTGTAAAGAAATAACTTATGCACCTTGACTTGTCTATTTCTCCGATTGCACATGTTATTTCTTTACAGTTCCTAAGTGATAGGAGGACATTGGGTGAAAAGTGTGTTTATAACAGGCGCAGACAGGGGAATCGGGTTTGCACTGTGCAAATGTTTTTTGGAAAATGGATGGCAGGTATTTGCCGGGCGTTTTATGCCGGATTGGACAGAGCTGGATATTTTGGGGAAGGAGTATGGCAGCAGACTTTTTCCGGTGGATCTGGATGTGGGGAGCCAGGAGTCTGTCGACAGGGCGGCAAAAGCAGTGGGTGAACAGACAAATTGTCTGGACATGCTGGTGAATTGCGCCGGGATTTTCCAGAATGGAAGCAGCGAGGCAACCGTCCGCTGTCTGAATATTAATACTTTGGGACCGATCCGCATGGTGGAAGCCTTTCTGCCGCTGATGGATACAGGAGAGAGGAGACTCTGTTTTTTCTCCTCGGAGGCTGGTTCCATCACGCTGGCGCATCGCAGGGAGGGCGTATCCTACTGTGTCTCAAAAACCTGTCTGAACATGGCTGTACGGCTGATGTTTGAGAAACTGCAGCCACAGGGATATCGGTTCCGCTTATATCATCCGGGATGGGTGCGTTCTTATATGAGTGGACACAAGAGCACAGAGGGCAAATTTGAACCGGAGGAGACGGCAGCCGCTGCATATGAACAGTTTACGTCTGACCGGAATTGGGAGGATGTGCTGATCATGAGCGATGTTTCGAATGAGTTGTGGCCTTTTTAGGAGTTTGGAGAGAACAATGAATAAAATAGTTTTGTGTATTGACAATGGAAATCATCATTTGGAAGAGACGAAAAAGTACCTGAGCCTTCATGACTGCAAAGTATATACTCTGAACAAAGACGGGCAGAACAGAGCGGCACTGCTGGAGACAATCGAGCAGGAAGAAGGAAAGATCGATCTTCTTCTCCTGGAAATTGATGAACAGATTCCCCAGGATGGGGCGGTTGGTGAGAAACATGACTGCGAGCGTCTTCTGGAGGTGTTGAGCCAGCAGATCAACAGCGCACAGGAAGCGATTGAGACAGCACTTCCGCTCCTGCGCAGGGGAGATCTCAAACGGATCGGAATGCTCACAACAAAGGATTCCAGTATCGGCAGCAGCAAAGAGGACAGTAATTACGGACAACATATGGCATGGGCCGGACTGAATATGCTGGGAAAACTGTATTTTAATCAACTGCGCCCGGAAGGCTTTACGTTTCGTTGGTACTGCCCGGAAGAGAATGGCGGAGGAATGTCGGCAGGGGAGTATCTTCTGAGCGGATTCTGTTATGATGCAGGGGAACCGTATCAGCATTCCGATGAAAACAGGTTCGTCATGCGGGATGCCCACCTGAGGGAAATTGTATGGTAGGGATAGGGATTGCGATGTATACGGTGCATCGGACAGTGGAAAAGGACCTGAGCGGTACGTTCATAAAACTTTCGGATATGGGGTATCGCGGGATAGAATTTTATGGGGAACTGGAAAATTTTTCACAGGAAAAGGTAAAAGGCGCTCTGCGTGTCGGTAACATGGCGCTTACCGGATGGCATCTTGACTGGAAAAGGCTTCACAAAGAGGCGTTCTCCGACACGGTACGGTATCTGCAGGGCTGCGGCTGTGACATGGCTGTCGTGCAGTGCCTGGGAGGAAAATGGAACGTAGGGCATGACCAGAACGGGGAGTGCGAGGATAGATGGCTCTATTATGCCGAATGGCTGAATCAGGTCAGCGGACAACTCCAAAAGGAGGGAATCCGCCTGGCTTACCACAATCATGAACATGAGTTCTCGCTGCACTATCATGGAAAAACGGTATATGATATCCTGTATGAAAATCTGTCTCCGGATATTGTGATGGAACTGGACAGCGGAAACTGTATCGAAGGCGGCGGCGACCCGCTTAAAGTCCTGGAGAAATACGGGGATCGAACGATCATCCTTCATCTAAAGCCCTATGCAGGGCAAAAGGGATTTGATGTGGTGCTGGGGGATGCGTCGGACGAAAATGACTGGGACGCGATGATACATCTTTCCGGGACGGAGTTTGAATGGCTTCTGGTCGAAAGTGAAAACAGGCTTCTTCCGGAGATGGAGAATGCTGCCAGATGTATTGGACATCTGAGAAAATATCTGTAGAAATTTTTAAACGATTGATTGGTATGCGTGCTGGAGCGCGCAAGGAGGTATAAAAATGAAAGTATTAGTGATTTGTGATGATCTCTGGCATCCGGCGGAGGTGATCAGGATGGGTATGGCGTATATGGACACAGAGAAGTATCAGTTTGATTATGTTATGACAGCAAAGGATATTCTGACGCCTGAACTGATTGCGGAATATCCGGTTCTCATAAACGCAAAAGGAAATGTGGTCAACGCCGCAAACAATGCTCCGTGGTTTGAGGATACCGTGACAGAAGTAGGGCCAAAAGAATTCCGGGAGTATGTGGAAGCGGGCGGCGGCTTTATCTCCCTGCATGCTTCCAATACATTTCAGGAGAAGAGCTGCAAAGCATTCTGCGATTTTGTTGGCAACAGCTTTATCACGCATCCGCTGCGCTGCCCGGTCACTGTGAAACCAGTGGGGAATCATCCGGTCACGGCGGGTGTTGGTGAATTTACGGAACGGGATGAACATTATATGCTGCAGATCAGTGCAGAGGACAAAGAGGTGTTTCTGGAATCCGTGTCAGAGCCAGGAAAAACCCAGACAGCGGGATATGTAAGAACGATGGGAGAGGGCAGACTCTGTGTCATCACGCCCGGACATACACTGGCTGTATGGAAAAATAAAAACTTCCGCCAGCTCCTGTCAAACGCGATCGACTGGTGCGCAAAGAAAATATAATTTTGAACTCCTCCCATAGTCATAACTTCTTTGCTGGCGTTGGGTATTTTTTATAGTTTTGACTGTAAGCCAGTATCGGATTTGTAAATAATGCTCACGAATATGGTAGATAAAAGAAGAAAACAGTTGAAAATATTACACCATTTTGGAATTTTGGCATCTGTAAATAGGCATATTTGAATGATAAAATAGATTCATCAAAGCAATATAGAAATCCAAATTCATAGACGGGAGGAAAAAGATATGAAGAAAAAATTAATTCCATTATTGCTTACAACTGCCATGACAGTATCTCTGTTTACAGGATGCGGCAGTTCTGACAAAAGCACATCGACAACGAACGACACGCAGAATACTGCGGCGACTGACAACAAGACAGCCGACAGCACAGCGACGACTGACAAGGCATCAGACAGCACAGGCAGTGATGCATCTGCAGACGCAGACACAGGCGATGTCGTGACAATTAAGCTGTTTTCCAACCTTCCAGACCGCAAGAACGGGCAAGGATTAGTAGAGCAGATGATCATTGATGAGTACTGTGAGTCTCACAATGTCATCATTGAGGTAGAGGCACTCGATGAGGAAGCTTACAAGACAAAGTTCAAGGCATATGCGATGGACGGCATGCCGGATGTTGTCAGCATCTGGGGACAGCCTTCATTCCTCGATGAAGTGCTGGATGCAGGCGTACTTGCAGAACTGAACGAAGCGGACTATGCCAGCTATGATTTTATAGCAGGATCGCTGGAAGGCTTCAAGAAAGATGGTAAACTGTACGGACTTCCAAGAAATACCGATATTCAGATTATTTATTATAATCAGAAGATGTTCGAGGATAACGGATGGGAAGTTCCGGCTACATACGATGACATGATCGCACTGTGTTCAGAGATCAAGGCGGCAGGAATCACACCGATGGCAATGGACGGCGGAGACGGATGGCCGATGGCATGCTACCTCACAGATATTCTGGTGAAGGTTGCAGGAACGGACTATGCAGAGATTGTCCGCAATGCAATAGCAACAGGCGACTTCACGGCACCAGAGCTGCAGAAAGCGACACAGATCCTGGTAGATTCCGCAGAGGCAGGATTGTTCCAGACAGGATATGACTCACAGGATTACGGAACAGCAATGAACCTGTTTACAAATGGCCAGGCAGCAATGTTCAGCATGGGAAGCTGGGAGTGCTCTATGGCGTTGAATCCGGACATAACACCTGAGATCCGTGACAACATCCGCGCATTTACACTGCCCGTTGTTGATGGCGGAAAGGGCGGCGCAAACGATATTGCAGCATGGAACGGCGGTGGATATGCAGTATCTGCAAACTCCGCAGTGAAAGAAGAGGCAATCCAGTTCCTGAATTATATGTATCAGCCGGATAAACTTTCAAAATATGGCTGGGAGAATGGTGTAGGTATGTCTGCGCAGGATCAGACAGCGTACCTGACAGGCGAAGAGACAGAGTTGCAGAAACAGGTTATGGATATTCTGAAAAATGCGACCAGTGTTTCCGGAACACCGATCAATGACTGTGGTCCGTCTGCATTCAAGACATCTATCGAAAGCGAAATTCAGGGTGTATCCAACGGTTCTGTGACCGTGGAGGACTTCCTTGCAGCAATTGGCGCAGCATGTGAATAAGGAACCAGACCATTCCTAAGGAATACAGACCATTCCTAAAGAATTATAATCATTCCTGGGGAATCAGAAGGAATTGAGTGATCAAAGAGGGTGTTCAAAAGAGATATACTTTTGCGACATCCTCTTTCTTCATTCGATATGCATGAAAGGAGAATTCTATGAAAAAACTGTATAGCAATAAACTGATTATTTTTAGCCTTGTTCTGCCCGGAGTACTGGTTTTTCTGTTCGCGGTGCTGGCGCCGATCTGTCTGAGTGTCTATTATGGTTTTACGGATTATACAGGTATGGGGGAAGCACATCTGATCGGATGGGACAATTATGTGAAACTGTTTCATGACAGTGCGTTTGGCCGCTCCTTAAAAAATTCGCTCCTGCTGGCAATCGGATTTATCTGCATACAGCATCCGCTGGCAATCCTTGTCGCAGCTGTGTTAGACAAACTGCGGGGAAAAGCAGAGGGGATTTTCCGCTGTATCTATTTTATCCCCAATGTCATCTCCGTGGCCGTGATCGCTTATCTCTGGAAATTTATCTACAATCCTGATTTTGGTCTTCTGAACAATATCCTGCATGCGTTTGGGTATGAGGGAAAGATCAACTGGCTTTCACAGCAGAATGCGATCTGGTCGGTGCTGATCGTACTGATCTGGCATGGTTTTGGATGGGGTATGCTGATCTACTATACCGGTATTAAAAATATTGATCCCGTATTGTATGAGGCAGCCTCCATTGACGGTGCGAACTGGTGGACAACATTTTTCAGGATCACGCTGCCGCTCATGAAGCCGGTGATCCAGATCAACGTGACGATGGCGATCATCTCCGCCCTGAAGCAGATGGAAACGGTATACCTGCTGACAAACGGTGGACCGAACAACAGTACGCAGTTTGCGGCGAACTATCTGTACCAGCAGGCATTTAAGGCATTTAAGTACGGATATGGCAATGCGATCGGTGTCGTATTTATTATCATCTGCGTTCTGGTGACAGTATTCCTGAACACGATATTCAGAGATAAGAAAGAAGCGTAAGGGGAGGAGGATTTGTATGAAAGAAAATGGAAAGAAAATCGGAAAAGTAGTATTGTGGATCGTGTTGATCTTTGTTGCAGTCATTCAGCTGTTTCCTCTGATCTGGCTGGTCGATTTTTCACTTGGCAGCAGCAATGAGATGTTTACAAACGGCCTGCTTATCATTCCGGAGAAGATACGGTGGGACAATTATGTGAAGGCATTTGTGGATGGTAATTTCCTGCATTATCTGAGAAACAGTGTTCTGATCAACACACTTGCGGTAATACTGGTTGTGATCATATCGATCATGGCAGCGTTTGCCTGCCAGCGCATGAAATGGAAACTGAGTGGCCTGGTGAGCACACTGCTTGTCCTGGGTATGATGATTCCGATCCATGCAACACTGCTGCCGAATTATAAGATTTACAGCACATTTCATCTGACAGATACGCTCTGGGCGTTGTTGATACCATATGTAGCATTCTCTCTCCCGCAGGGCATGTTCCTGATGACCGGTTTTATCCAGTCTGTTCCAAAGGAATTAGAGGAAGCCGCAGTCATGGACGGGTGCGGGATCTACAGGATCGTGTTTCAGATCATCACGCCGCTTCTGAAACCCTCCATTGCGACGGTGGCGATCATGACCTTCTTAAACAACTGGAACGAGTTTATGATGGCGAGCACCTACCTGAGCTCACCCAAGTGGAAGACGTTACCTTTCTCTGTGCTGGAGTTTACTGGGGAATATTCATCCAATTATGCAGTTCAGTTTGCAGTTATGGCATTGACGGCGGCGCCTGCAGTGATCGTGTACGTCATATTGAATAAACACATTACAAAAGGTGTTGCAATGGGTGCTGTAAAAGGATAAAATATTTTAAGATTTTTATACTGGCGGTCAAAAAGACTGACCGCTCAGTATAAAGTGATGCACACAGCCACATAAGGAAATTTGCCGCTTCGCGGCTGCGGCTGGCGCAATACTCACGGCAAATTTCATTTACCGTGAGTATAGTTATAGTACAGGCGCAGGAGGATGCTATGAAACAGGTCAGGAATTGGATCAGGAGACTGAGTATTCGGCGGAAGCTGGTTTTTTACAGCTACATCATCATCACACCAATTTTACTGTTGATCAGCATTCTCCTTCTTGCGCATAATTATCAGTCCGCAGTCCAAAGCGAGGAGGAGCGATGCATTCAGAGCGTGCAGAGCCTGTCGGACAGCATCGGCGTGGTACAGAAGAATATTATGGAGATGGGGACTTATATCAGTATCAACGAGGAGATCAAGAAGATACTGACAGAGGATGAGCCGGAAAGGATGAATCGGGATGCCAGACTCTGGCTCAATCATGCACCCATGAAGATCATACAGGATATGGTGGCGATAGACGGACAGATCAAGACGGTTGCCATTTATCCGGAAAACGGCATTAATCCCTATCTCAGTTGTGTCGACCGCTCCTCCTACATCAGCAATATAGAACAGGTGCAGAAGCAGGAGATATATGCGCTCGCAGTACAGGAAAAAGGGAAGTTTCTCTGGCAGCGGGTAGCGCGTTATCAGTCTGATACGTACCAGTTCAGCCAGAGTGATAAAATCGTGATGTACCGTGAAATCTATGATATGGCACGGAAAAATAAGCTGGGATATCTCGTGATCGGATCGTCCGCGGAGATTTTTGACGAGATTTGTCAGAATTCCCTGCGGGACAGGCAGGAATCCGTGGTTGTGATGAGCGAGTACGGTGCAGAACTTGTGCGCTGCGGGAATATAGAAAATGAGCTCCTGTCAGAGATTGTGGAAGAGGACTCCTCAGAACCTGTGGGGACGGAATTGATCCGGAGCAGCGCAAGGGGGAATTATATCATCTACCAGTGTCGTGATGAAGAGACAGGGACAGTCATCTATAAGGTCGTACAGCGGATAGGATGGAGAGATCTGAGCGAGACGATCATTTATGCACCGATGGCGCTGCTGGTCGGCTTCCTGATCGGACTGTACCCGGTCTTGTTCCTGGTCTCCGATATCGTTTCCAAGCCGCTGCATAGGCTGGTTGTTGCGATGGATAACTTTAAGCAGGGAGATTTTGGACAAAAGGTAGAAGTCATGACGCAGGATGAAGTGGGAGAGGCATCGGCGTGCTTCAACAGAATGGTAGACGATATCAGGGAGCTGATCGACAGGAATTATGTCCTGGCGCTGAAAGAGCGGGAAAGTGAGCTGGATGTTCTGCAGGCGCAGATCAATCCCCACTTTCTCTACAACACGCTGGATGCCCTTTATTGGAAGGCGACAGAATCAGGAAATGACGAGATCGCGGAGGATATTCTGTCCCTCTCTCAGCTGTTCCGGCTGGTGTTGAACAGGGGAAATGGAATTGTGACAGTGCAGACAGAAACGGAATTGCTGGAACGGTATCTGCATATTCAGAAGATGCGGTTTGGAAAGCGGTTGGAATATGAGATTTTAATTGAGGAGATGCTTTTGGGGGAGGAAATACCAAAACTGATCCTGCAGCCTTTTGTGGAAAATGCAATTGTGCATGGATTTGAAAAAGTCGATGGCAATTACACGTTGTCGATCATTGGCACGAAAGAAGCAGAGCGCATGACTTTCCAGATCAAAGATACGGGGATCGGCATGAGTGAGGAGCAGATGGAGGCGATCTGGGATAAAGCGGATAACCGCAAATATGCAAGCCAGCGGATCGGAAGATATGCGATCAAAAATGTGAAGGAGCGGCTGGAACTTGTCTATCATGAAGACTATGCGCTTCGGATTGAAAGCAGAATGGGGAAGGGAACGACCGTGATGATATCGATTCCCTGTGGTTTAAAGGAGAACAGGCAGCATGAGCATCAAGTTGTTGATTGCGGATGATGAGGATATCATCCGCAACGGAATCGCAAAATATATACAACTGCACACAGACCGTTTTGATAAGATCTATCTCGCCGCGAACGGACAGGAGGCAGTGGATATCATCTTTCGGGATAAGCCGGATATCATGTTTCTGGATGTGCAGATGCCTCTGATGGATGGCATTGAGGTGATGCAGGAGGCAAAGCGCGCGGGAATACTGCCATATACGATGATATTGAGCGGTTATGATGAGTTTAAGTACTGTCAGCAGGCACTGCGCCTGGGGGCAAAGGAATACCTGCTGAAGCCGGTGCGGTCCTCTGACATCCTGCAGATGGTCAACCGGGTGGCAGATGAGCTGTTTGGGAAACAGGAGGAGGCAGGGGATGAACCGGCGGAGGAGAAGAACCATCTGGTGGAACTGGCGAAGGAGTATGTCGAGGAACACTACTATGAGAATCTGATGCTGGCGGATGTGGCGCAGAAGGTCGGCATCTCAGCAGGTTATCTGTCCACACTTTTCCAAAAACAGCTGTCAAAGGGATTTATCGACTATCTCAACGAGGTCCGAATAGAGTATGCGTGCACTTATTTACAGCAGAACTATCTGAAAACCTACGAGATCGCCTACAAGGTTGGGTTTAAGGATGAAAAATATTTTTCAAAGGTATTTAAGAAAATCAAAGGCCAGTCGCCGTCAGAGTACCGGAAGTCTGTATTATGACAGGAACAGGAATGGTTCTTTAAGAGGTTCATCATATTGATGGGCTTCCTGTGAGGGAAACTTTTGCGAAAGACACGATACAGATGCTGCGGAATGTAGAAAAACGAAGCTGTCGTCAAAAGAAAGTAAGAATGCGGCAGTTTGAAAAGGCTGCGGTAGTGTGTATGGCGATTCTGCTGCTGGGTTCAGGAAGTGTGGCGCTGGCGGAAAGTCTCGATCTGGGGCGGCTGATCCGCGAGAGGTTCCATGATGAGATTTCTGCGGATAAATATGAATTTTGTTCCGGAACATGAGGATGGGTTCAGTTCGTTTTCCGGCTCAGGAGAATATAAATGTCTGGTGAGCCTGAAAGCGGTGAGTCTGGAGGATGGGGACTCTCTCGAGATCCGCTATGATGATGTGATCATGAAAGTAAAGTAAAAATATTCGAAAATATTCCACCATTTTGGAAATTTAACATCTGAGAATCGATATTTTAAATGGTATAATGGATTCATAAAGGAAATATTTCAGCCCCTTATGAGTTCGGTTATCCAGAGAAACAGTAATATTTGTAGAAAAGAGAGAGGATGGTTGTCGATCGGCCATTCTCTTATTTATGCACACGCCGATACAGATGAAATATGCCACTGGAGTGGCGCATCGGCGGCGCGCGAGTAGGGGAAAGGCTTTTCCCCTGCTCGATTTGTATGCGGGAACTTCAAAAGGAGATTTACCAGCTGAAATCGACGGGTATTTCCCTGTTTGATCTTGTCAGCGGAGTAGTGTATTGATTGGTATGCAGGACGCCTGACATCCTATACATCCCCGGCAGGTCATACCGTGGAATACACCTATTCAAAGGACGGAGACTTGTTAAGTTTATCAGACGCCGATGGGGAGATTCTGTACAGCTATGATGCAAACGGAAGCTGTATAGGTATTACCGACAGAATGGGAAACAGTCAGCAGTTTGAGTATAATGTGGCAGGACAGCTGATATCTGTCACAGATGCCATGGGAGCGACACATACTTTCACCTATGATGATGAAGGAAATCTTGCGACTGAGCAGGATGCCATGGGATATCAGACAGCTTATCTGCATAACCAGTGGGGCAGCGTGACATCTTATACAGATAAAAACGGAAACACCACCAGATATACCTTTGATGACGCGGACAGGCTCACTGTCGTTAGAAATGCGGCAGGTGGGGAGATCAGCTATGCATATGATGTCATGGGACAAGTGACGGGCGTGACGGACGAGAAAGGACGCCTGACAGCTTATCATTATGACCATGCAGGCAATGTCACGAAGGTTACAGATGTCCTTGGAAACACCGTGGAGTATTCCTATGACAATAATGGCAACATACTGTCCATGACAGATGAAGAGGGTATTGTCACCCAATATAGCTATGACAGGGAAGACAGATTGCTCTCGATTGCGAGGGAGCAGGAAAACATAAAATTTGCCTATGATGCACTGGGCAGACTTTCATCGGTGGAGGATTCCTGTGGGCATACAGAGACAACGGGATATGACGGGGACGGAAATGTCATATCCTATGAGGATAAGGAAACGAACCGCACCACATATACCTATGACAGTGTGGGCCGCATAGCAGAGGAGACGGCGCCAAACGGGGCAGTGACAAGATACACCTACGATAAGAACGGAAACTGCCTCAGCATTGAGGACGCTCTCGGAAATGTGACAGCATATACCTATGATGCCAATGACCGCGTGACAAATGTGACCGATGCAGCAGGCGACAGCATCACATACGAATACGATGCAAGGGGAATGCTTGCATCTGTGACAGATGCCAACGGCGGCGTAACAATGTATGAATATGACGGCAACGGAAACTTAACCCAAGAGATCAATGCGGCAGGCGGCGTAAAACAGTACACCTATGATTGTCTCGACAGACTGGTCGGCATGGTTGATGAGGAAGGACACAGCAGTTCCTGTGCTTATGATGCGGCAGGAAACGTGACACGGTATACGGATGCCAATGGAAACAGCTGGACATATACCTATGACGCACTGGACAGAATGACAGAAGCCACAGACAAAAACGGCGCTCATATTTCCTTGGAATACACCGCAGCGGGCAGACTGTCAACCGTCACAGACCAGGAAGGGGCAAGGACAGAATATCAGTATGACAGCAGGGGCAGACTGGCTGAGATTTCGGACGCTGGCGGAAACAGCCTGACATACACTTATGACTCTATGGGCAGGGTGCTTACGCAGACAGATGCCAACGATAATACCACAACATGTGAATACTCACCAAACGGAAACCTGATAAAACTCATGCTGGCAGAAGGCGAGACCATCGAGTACACATACAATGCGCTCGGACAGGTGAAGACAGTGCGGGACGCACTTGGAAACACCACTTCATATACGCATGACGCGCTTGGACAGGTGACGGACATCACGGATGCCATGGGAAATAAGACTTCATTTACCTATACGGCAGACGGCAGGATTGCCACGGTGATGGATGCGCTCGGAAATGTGACATCATACACTTATGATGGAAACGGAAACCTCACAGCAGTCACAGACGCACTTGGCAATATGACGGCATTTGAGTATGACGCGCTGAATAACTGCATCAAGGAATACAGGGATGCAGGGGAAGAAAAAGCTTGTATCACACTCTATCACTATGACAAGCGCAGCTGCATGATCAGGGAAATCAATCCACTGCTTGAGGAAAAGAGCTACAGTTATGACGGAAACGGAAACATTACGGAAATTGTAGACGAGGAGCAGAATACTGCCGTTGTGACCTATGACCTCAATAACCTGCCGGTCAGCATACAATACGGCGCGGATAAAAATACAAAATTCCGCTACAACAGCCGCGGACAGCTTGTGGAGATGCAGGACTGGAACGGAATCACTGCATTTACGCATGATGCACTGGGCAGGCTTACGAAGGTGAAGGATCCAGATGGAAAAGAAATCGGATATGAATATGATGCGCTGGGCAGACGCACAGGAATCGTTTACCCGGACGGCAGCAGGGCAGACTTTGCATATGATAAAAATGACAGGCTCAAATGTGCAACGGACGCGGCACTCAAGTCCACAGTCTACGACTATGACAAGGCGGGAAACCTGATCAAGGCAGTTCAGCCCGGAAATACAGTATCATATACCTATGATAAGAACAACAGACCAGTGGCAGTTGACCGTATCTTTGGTGATGGTACAGACAAAGACATAAGCATCAGCGAACAGATTCTATATGACGCCCTGGGACGCATCACACAGCATAACAGGACATCAGGTACACCAGAATATGTCCAAAATAGAAATTATCTCTATGATGCAATCGGGCAGCTGACTTCATACAGTGACGGAGAAAACACCGAGAGCTACATCTATGACATGCTTGGAAACAGGGCAGCAAAGCATGTAAACGGAAATTTGGCAGCAGCATACCAGTACAATGCCATGAACCAGCTCACCGCAATGACGCAGGGAGAGGATGCATACAGCTACCTCTATGACCACCGCGGAAACCTGACAGAGGAAAGATATGGAGAGCAGATACTAAAGAAATATATTTATGATGCCACGAACCATATGATTTCCGGCACAAACCTTGTAAACGGTAAGAAATCAGAGTATACTTATAACGGGCTTTACGCAAGAGTGAAGAAGAACTCGGACGCAGTTGTCTCAACATATATGCCGGATTATCCCAGTGGCGTGAATAATGACCTTGTGACAACGATACCAGGTGTCGGTACTGTGAATGCAGTGTTTGGACATGACTATGAGCGTATCGGTCAGCGGTTCTTGCCAGAGGCAGGCACCAATGCACAGGCAGCAGATACCTACTTCCAGAATGACCTATACGGAAGCACGCTGTTTGCGGCAGACGCGCAGGGCATGATAAGGCATTATGCAAACCATAGTATATGGGGAATGTCGAAAACGATATGTGAGGACAGCAGTATCGCATCAGGACAGCGATTTACGACCTACGATTATGCCCCCGTACTGGAGAAGCACTTTGCACATGCAAGAATGTATGACCCGGCACAGGGAAGAATGCTCAGCGTTGACCCCGTCAGGAGAGG
>JAIEEY010000490.1 GCA_029067205.1 Lachnospiraceae bacterium | reverse complement strand
CGGTTCCACCTCCATCAAAACCTGATGGAAGCTGTAAGTAAGATACTTGGCAGGGAGATACCTTCAACGATAGCTGTTCCATCTGATGATGAGACAGACACTCCGCTTCCGGATAGAAAAGAAACAGAAACGGATAAAAAAATCCCTTGTACCGCAGATAGCCTTACCTCTACGGAAGCGGTACGTTTAGAACTGGTCCAAACAATACAAAAACTGTACCAGCAGGGTACATCTGTCAGGGAAATCGCCAGAATTACAGGAAAGGTCTGGAAAACGGTCCAAAAGTATCTGGAAGGGGACCCTGAAAAACTCTGCCGGAACAACAGAAGCGGATGTTTAGATAAATATAAAAACTTTATCATCCAATCTATCAGGGATGGTATTATCCAGTCAAAGATCATTGAACAGCTGATGGATATGGGATATGAGCGGTCAAAGTCTAATGCACAGCAGTACATAAAGTCCCTTGTCCGGGAGCTTGGTCTGAAACCTGAAAATACAAAAGCTGAGCCTTAAACAGTGATGGAAAAAATACAACAGGATTGGATTATATTACCAGAAAAGGCATATTCAATCACATCTGGATGGATGTCAGGCTGTCGACTAACCATCATGACTATATTTGGAATAAATATCCTATTTTAGAGGAAGTGGAAAAATGCATCCGCCAATTCCGGGAGATTTTTATGAAAAAGAATATGCCCCTTTTATATCTGTTTATAGAGCGCTACATGAATGCCGGAGTGAAAGAACTGGCCAGCTTTGCAAATGGTTTGTCAAAAGATATTCAGGCAGTTGAAAATGCAGTTGCAAGCAGATTAAGCAATGGCTTCGTAGAAGGCACCAATAATAAGATAAAGATGGTTAAGCGTACCATGTATGGTCGTTGTGGGAAAGAACTTTTATCTGCCAAACTGATGTATGAGCAAGTTGTGTAAATGTATATTTGCGGAAGAACCAAATTTTTTCATACGATTTCATCTTGTATTTCCCCTTTTATTTTAATCCTATTCTTGTTCCTATAATCATTTAGAACTTATTTCACTAATATTGCATTCCCTGAGATTTACCCTGTGCTGGGCAACCAGTTCCGTTTTATTATCACTTACGGCAAAGGTTCGTCAATCCATCTTCAAATCATCTCCCACCATAAGCAATTGCCCCTATAATAGACAATGCATTGATAGGATACTTCTGTGTGCCATCTACCAGGCACATTTCTGTTTCATCAGCCCAAAATATCTTTCCCTTATATGCCCCGTTTAAAACCAAAAGATACTGTCGTACAAGCGTACCATCTAAGCGATTATCACTTCCAACAATGGGAATGCAGCCATGTAGCAGTTCAAACTGGGGCAGCATCCAGGGTGACTGGGGGCTTTCTTTCCAAATTCCTTTTTATGATATATAAATTCCCACATAGAGCATTTTTCCTGAAAGGGATAGAGCAATTTCCCATTCCAGCTAAATCTCCTAGGATCACCATTTCCATCATAGAAAATCCTTCTGTAATCTTCTTCTGTCTGTATCAAAAAAGGCTGATCCAGATCATCCAAGCAGTCCAGCTCTGACAGCAGGTAAATTTCTTTTATGGATGAATACGAAGATGTTTTCTTGATACCATATCCTACCTCCGTCAATAATGTGACATACTCCTCGGGAAACTGGATATTGTGACGTTTTTCAAATTCCCGGACTTCCGCTGTATCTATTGGCGGATTCATCTTTAATCCTATCTTTTTGATCGTATCCCTGCAGTCCTTTACCGGATCTGGCTCCCCAGGATACTCCTTGTCCCTGCATTCGATTGCATACTCGTTAAGCCCGCCTGATAAGTACAATTCCAGCAGACGCAGGAAGCTGCATTTGATCAGTCTCTGTATGCCAAATTCTGACAGCTGCCACACTTCCCCCTTCCGTTCACCGTTTACGATCAGCCTCCATGAACTTTCACTGTCTGTCATTACAATGATATTTCCCTGCGTCTCTATCTTTTCCCATTGATCACCTGTCATTTCATCCAATACATCTTCGTCTTCTATATCCTCCGTACCTTCGATCCGGTCACCAAAGTCCGGCATCCAGCCCCTTTTTAACGGGAACTGCATTCCGATTTTCTCCAATGGATATCCAGATTCCTCATACCCGCCCAGGGCTGTGATCTCAACTGCGCTGCGCTCAGGGCCCGACTGCACTTTGCCGCCATCGCCAACGAGCGTGATAAATTCCACATATTCTTTCGGCAATGTAATCTTATATTTTTCTTCAAATTCCTTTACCTTATCCATAGAAACTGGTGGATTTAACAGCACTGTCCCTGGTTTTTCCTTATTCAGTTTTTCCATCTTCTTTTTGATTGCTTCTATTTTTTTCATTCTAACTCCTTTCTGCCCATTGATCGCAGGCTCAAAATTCCTTCACAGAATACTTATGCAAATCAAAAATTCTCTTCCAGCTTCCTGGGTGTTGCGTACATGTATAGTTCCTTAGTTTCTTAATT
>JAIEEY010000049.1 GCA_029067205.1 Lachnospiraceae bacterium | reverse complement strand
TTCCGCCAGATAGGGGAGAAACTGGGCGTCAGTGACAAGTCAGTCAGGGAGAGCGTGGAGGCGTCCCTGAAAAAAATAAAAAAATATTTTAATTAGTACCCTAAATTCGTTTTAGTGTGAGTATCTTATGAGAGGGTAAATTTGGGACAAATGATTTCTGCCTAAAAGTCCCTCTCATGAACCTTGACAAATGCCGGAGTTAGTGCTTCCGAGAGGCGGGACATCAAAGTGGAAATATAAAAATTATATTTACCAGAATCGCTTGTCGTGTGCTGGAGGATTTATAACAGATGAACAGATAAAGGAAGTATGTGTCAGCGCGATCAATCAGATTATACAGGATAGGAGACGGATGAAACCGCCTATTTCGCCACGGCCAGAAGGAACGGTCAGCACAGAATACGGAAAGATAGAGCGCGGGCTGGAACGGGAAAAAGCCAGATGGAAACAGTACGGATCAGAGCATGATACGGCAGACCGGGAGCAGACAAGCACGGATACAGGACGGCCGGAACGGGGTACAGGCCAGACAGATATCATGACACTCCTGTACTAGCGTGCACAGGAGAGATACCGCACGCTGGAAATAAATGATGCCGGTTTCCGCACAGATGAAATGCTGGAAATCCTTGTAGACAGAAGTGAACTGACAGAATTTGATGAGGAGCTCTACCGGAAGCTTGACAAAATCCGTGAGCTGTTTCGCAAGGAACATTGTGGACGCACTCACCACGATCCGCGAGTTGAAGGAGAAGAACGTGGCGGTAGTATTCGAAAAGGAAGGTGTCAACACTTTAGATGGTACAGGAGAAATCCTGCTGACGCTCCTAAGCAGCCTTGCGCAGGAGGAAAGCCGCAACATCAGTGAAAATACAAGGTGGGGTGGGGCGGTTTGAAAAGGGACAGGTGATTGTCAACCATAACAAATTTAAGGGCTACATCAAGAATGATAAAGGTGAGCTGGTCATCGTACCCAAAGAGGCAGAGGTTGTGCGCCTGATTTTCAGGCTTTACCTTGAGGGCTACAGCACCGCCAAAATCAGCAAGTACCTTGAGGAAAAGGGGATTAAGACGGCGACGGGAAAGGATAAATGGAACGCGACAGTGATAACTAAAATGATAAGAAATGAGAAATATATGGGAGATGCCTTATTGCAGAAAACTTACACAGTGGATTTCATGACAAAGAAAAAAGTACTCAACAATGGTATCGTACCACAATACTATGTGGAGGACGACCACGAGGCGATTATACCAAAGGAATTATTTTTCAGGGTACAGGAAGAGATCATGCGGCGGTCAGCCATGTGCAAATCCGCGATGACAAGAAAGAAGAACCAGAAGAGCAAATACTCATCAGGATATGCACTGACCGGAATCTTACTGTGCGGCAAATGCGGGCAGGAATACCGCAAGGTGACATGGGCAAGAAACGGCAAAAAGAAGATTGTCTGGAGATGTTCAAAACGCCTTACAAACGGCGTAAAGCAACGCGGTGATTCCGAGACACTGGAAGGGGGGTGTATTAAACAGGGCAGTTATGGAAGCCATCCACCGTATCACAAGGAATGAAGGGGATTTCGTGGGAGCCTTCCGGCAGAATGTTATCCAGGTGATCGGCAGCTATGGAAAAGAACAACAGCCGGATGAATACAGTGATCGGATCAAAGCCAAACAGGAAGAGATGGTTGCGCTGATTGCGGAGAATGCAAAAGCAGGAGACTACACGCCGAAATTTGATGAACAATACCGCAGGATTGCGGAGGAAATCAATCTCCTAAAGGAAGAACAAACAGAGGCAGGGAGAAAGAAAAAGCTGGCAGAAAATTGTGAACAGCGGGTAAAGGACATGGATGCATTCATCAATGCAAGCACCTGCCAGATACCAGAGTTTGACAATGACCTTGCAAGAAGGCTGATTGCAGGCATCAGGGTAATCTCCGCAGACAGAATAGAGATACAGTTCCAGTCGGGAATCGTCATGG
>JAIEEY010000489.1 GCA_029067205.1 Lachnospiraceae bacterium | reverse complement strand
AATGCCGATAACATAAGGAAATAATCATGTAATATATAATAAAAAAAGAATATTATCACTATTTTACAATTTAATTACAATGTAACTGCATACAGTATTGTAATTAAATTGTACATTGGCGGGATTTTTAATATAATAGGCTTATCAAGACAGAAAAAGGGAGGACTGCGGAATGCCGGATAACGATAAAGCAGAAAAAACATGGATAAGAAGAGGCCTGCTACTTTCAGGATTGAGCCGGAAACAGCAGAGAAAATACGGGTGCTGTCAAAGGACTTTTCAAATCAAGATGCAGCACTGAATGCTATTATGGCAGCATACGAGCGTGAGAATCTGATGATGGCACAGCCCCAGTTCAGTGAGGATATCCGCCAGTTTGAGGAATATCAAAGGTTTTTGAGCGCAAAGTATACAGATATGCTGAACGCTCTTGCAACAGCGGATGAGAGGGCGAGAGTCGAGGTGCGTGAGCTTTTGGCATCAAAGGATGCCACAATTCAGGATTTGCAGTCGCAGCTTGTGAAGGCAAAAACAGCCGGGAGACGTATGAAAAGCTTTACCATGACAGCGTAGATGAAAAAGGCGTGCTGGAAAAGGAATTGGAAAAAAAACAGTTAGTTTCCCAAGGGCTTCGTTCTGAGATGAAAGAGAAAGAGGATCAGTTTAATTCCATCATTTCTGATAAGGAGCGGCTAAATGATATATTAAGTAAAACTATTGATGAAAAGGGACGAGAATTAGAGAAACTTTCAGGATATCCGGAGCAGCTTGCAGAAAAAGACAAGGAAATCCATGCCTTAACAGAGCAGCTTCAAAAATCGGATGAGCAGGCAAAAGAATCGGATTATAGCCACAAGATGGAACTGCTGGAAAAAGACCGGCAGATCGAGCAGACCAAAATAGAAATTAGGCAAGAAATGGATTCGGAAATCGCAAGGCAGCGAGAAAAGTATGAAGCAGAGATGGAGAAGTTAAGGGAGAAATATGAAAAGGCACAGACTAAAATACAGGAATTGATGGAAAAGGAAAGACAAAAGTAAAAGGGATTATTCAATGGCAATTTTCTAAAAACCACAGTCATTTTTTATACCATTCCAATGCAGTATTTCATTCTTTTATAAGGCATTGCAAGATTTATTCAATTATGATTATATTCATTCTGTACATATGCGTCTGCAATAAAAATTACGTGACAATAAACTGGAGGCAATAGATTCATCAAATTGCAGGCGCATTTCCAATCAATAGTATCTCTGGCAGATGCAAGCAGCCCAATCAGTATTTTCATTGTAGCTTCACCACTATATTATAAACCATTTCGCGCCATTCAGATAAAAAACTAAAAGTATGGTACAATATTTTATATTGCGTTGTATTGAATATGGAGGGAAAGAATGAAAACAAAAATAAATATTGCCCTTATGCTTATTTGTATTCTTTTTCTATCAGCCTGTTCAAATCAAAAAGTTATTGAATGGAATGGAGAAATGGAATATTATCACATCACGATGGTATATGACGAAACAAATATGTATGAGACGGCAGGACAAGTAGATTATATTTTTATCGGAACGGTTGATGAAGTCCTTGACAATGTGGTAGACTACAATACCTCGAACAGTATGGATACTTATAGCCGATATGCGATTACAGTTGAAGAGAATTTAAAAGGCGAACTAACAAAGAATATTGAATGTTACCGGCATGGAGGGTATTTAAGTGATGGTACTTTATTGTACCCACGGTCAGACCGTATTGAGAATACAAGAGATATTCCACAGGAAGGAAAGACATATATATTTATGGCATTTGGACAGTCTGACGGGGAGCTGATTTTAGCGGAGTTTTGCGGGGATATAGAATATACAGATGAAGGTCAAAAAGAAGTGTATATGGATTATATCGAGAATGAGATTCCAAAAGAGCAAGAAGGCTTTATTTCAAAATATGACGTAAATTATAGCAATTAAGCATGAAAGCAAAGCACGGAAAATCTGAAATCCTATATGCAGCGCCAGTGGAACCTTGTAGAAGGAATGGCTGGCACGTTTAAGGAGATGGAGTGATGTGCGGAAAGAAAAAAATATAAAAATTTCAAATCTACACAATAGATTCAAATTACCCTGTTATACTTTACAGTCAGGAGGTGCGCTATGAGTAAAATCTTAATTGTTGAGGACGATTTATCCATACAGGCATTACTGCATGATTTTGTACAGGAGGCGGGACATAGTGTTGTGCTGGCGTCTGACGGGGTAGAGGCTCTTGCAAAATATTCCGAGCAGGACTTTGACTTGGTGCTGCTTGATATTATGATTCCCAAAATTGACGGTTATGGCGTCTGTGAGGTTATCCGGCAAAAATCCGAGGTACCCATTATCATGCTCACGGCTTTGGATGGGGAAGAAAACCAGATAAGAGGATTGGACTTGCAGGCCGATGATTACATCATAAAGCCTTTTTCCATGCCCGTCCTGCTTCGGAAAATAGCCGCTGTCCTGCGCCGTTCATCAAAACAAAATGACACACCGCAGACTATGAGCTATAAGAATCTGACACTGGACTTAGATGGGTACAAGACTTATGTCGGGGAGGAAAGCATTGACCTTACCCCGCGTGAATTTGAAATACTGCGGGAACTGCTGACTAACAGGAGCAGGATTCTGACACGGCAGAACCTTTTGCAGACAATCTGGAAGTATGAGTTTTTTGGAGAGGAACGGATCATTGACACGCATATAAAAAACCTGCGGAAGAAGCTCGGAACAGCTGACTATATAGAAACGATCAGAGGGGTGGGGTATAGAATTGATAAGGAAGATTAAGAGTCGGTTATCCGTTAAAGTTTTTTCATTGACATTGCTGCTGATAACGGTGTGTTGTTTTATAACATATAGTTTTATTTTACAGGCAGCCCCTAAAAATTATCTATATGACATGGAAGATGCCGAGCTGGAGATTACCTTTTTGCTAGAAGAATTATCGAGGGTTGAAAGGGAATACGCTTATACCTGGCTTGAACCTGAGTCTGATTGGATAGAGGAACAATATGAAAATGAATTTGAACTGCACTTCTTTCAGTCCGACGGACAGGAAGTAAGTTTACATGATATTAACCAGCCAATCGACGGGCAGGTCACCGATTTTGATAAAATGGAAAAAACCAAGGCCTACACAGTTACATTTGCCGACAGTGATTCTCTCTATACCCTATTGCTGACAAGAAATCCTGCTAAACATACGCAGACAGAGGAAGCCATACAAAAAACACTTCCGGC
>JAIEEY010000488.1 GCA_029067205.1 Lachnospiraceae bacterium | reverse complement strand
GCTGTACATTATAAGAACTGGCAGAGAACATTGTGGGATGCGGAATGCAGGTTGGTTTATGGTTCGAGCCGGAGGGGATTTCCGAGGACAGTGATCTGTACCGCGAACATCCTGACTGGGCAGTCGTAATACCGGGAAGAAAGCCTGCACTTAGCAGAAACCAGCTGGTTCTTGATTTTTCAAGGAAGGATGTGCAGGATTACATTATTGGACAGATGATGGCAATTTTTGAGGAGACGCCGATTACCTATGTCAAGTGGGATTTTAACAGGAGTATATGTGACAAGTTCAGTATGGCGTTGAATGCACAAAGTCAGGGGGAATTCGCACACCGATATGTGCTGGGCTTATACAAGGTGCTAGAGACACTGATCACAAAGTTTCCACACATTTTGTTTGAAGGATGCAGTGGCGGGGGCGGACGGTTCGACGCAGGTATGCTTTATTATACACCCCAAATCTGGTGCAGTGATGATACAGATGCCATAGAGAGACTTACGATCCAGTATGGGACATCCTTTGGTTATCCTGTATCGACTATGGGGGCTCATGTCTCGGCAGTTCCGAACCATCAGACCGGACGCATTACACCTTTTTCAGCCAGAAGCTGTGTGGCAATGGCAGGAACGTTTGGCTATGAGTTGAATGTCACCAAGTTATCTGAAGAAGAAAAGGAGCAGGTGAAGAAGCAGATCCGCAGATTTAAGGAGTACTATGATCTGATTCAATATGGCGAATATTATCGTCTGCTGCCTCCTTCGGACAGACAGTGCACTGTCTGGGAAATGGCAGATCAGGAGGGCAGGGAAGCCTTAGTAAGTGCGGTATACCATCATGTGGGGACGAATGAGGAACCTGTTATTGTAAAGGTGCAGGGATTGAAAGCAGAAACATATTATCGAATGTGCCTGAACATAGATGATATGGGAAATATGCAGGATTGGAAAAGAAGTCATTTTGAGGAACATTTGCCATATGGCTATAAGGATGGAGAAATGATTACTGGGGCAGCATTAAAGCAATGCGGGTTGGTAATTCCTGAGCCAATGGAGGAGTATCAGGCATGGCAGATTCATATTGTTGAAGTTTAGGAACTATTAATAATTGTCATACATAAAACAACCCTCCCCCCGGCTTACGAAGAAAATTAGTTTGGGATATAATGAATTTCAGTGCTGCGCATTACGAAAGCGTGGTGCTGGAATTTTTTTATGCACAGAGACGAGCAGGCTTGATTTTTATCCATATTTGGGGAGATACGACAATGCGAAAGTATGTTTTTTTATGGACTCTGATTGGTACAATAATGATGGGTACACTCTCGGGCTGCGCATCTGACAAAACTTTGGCGCAGGGAGAAAAACGAGATGGGATCGTGGTAGCCATATCTTCGGAACCTTCCAGCCTGGATCCATGTCAGAGATGGGGACATGGGAATACGCCGCTGATACAGAGTACGCTCATCAAATATCGCAGTGACATGAGCTTTGAGAATGATCTGGCTGTTGATTATCATCTTGATGAGTCTGGTCTGGTGTGGACATTTACCTTGCGTGATGATGCGAAGTTTACGGACGGGGAGGCAGTTACTGCCGATGATGTCGCGTTTACCTTTGAGACGGCAAAGGCGGCGCAGGCCTCCATTGACCTTACTTTTTTGGAAAAGGTTGAGGCGATAACTGACACGACTGTCATATTTACCCTGTCCAGACCGACTTCCATATTTTTAAATACCGTTGCATCTGTGGGAATTATCCCAGAGCATGCCTATGGTGCGGGTTATGGGACAAATCCTGTCGGTTCTGGTCCATGGAAATTTGTCCAATGGAATCCGCAGGAGCAGTTGATCCTGGAGGCGAACGAGGATTATTATGGGACAATTCCTTCCATAAAAAATGTGACAATCGTTTTTATGACGGAGGATGCTGCGTTTGCCGCTGTTCAGGCTGGACAGGTCGATGTGGCCCTGACGGCGGCGACACTAGCGGGTACAGAGATTAGCGGCTATCATATTGCGCGAGTCGCTTCCGTTGACAACCGCGGTTTCACACTGCCGATGCTGCCGGCGGAAGGGAAGGTCACGGAGGGCGGGTATCCGATCGGAAATGATGTGACCTGCAATCTTGAAATCCGTCAGGCAATCGCTTATGCCATTGACCGCGGACAGGTCGCAGATGCGGCGCTGAATGGGTTCGGTACACCTTGTTATTCTGAGAATGACGGCATGCCGTGGAACAATCCGGAGGTTGTGATCGATACGGATGTGGATTATGCAAAGAAACTGCTTGCAGATGCAGGCTGGGCTGACTCTGACGGGGATGGCATTGTGGAGAAGGATGGTGTTGAGGCATCTTTTACAGTGCTGTATCCCAGTGGGGATTCCGTTCGTCAGGCGGTTGCGTTTGCCGCTGCCGAGCAGGTGGCGGACATTGGCATTCACATCACTGTAGAGGGAACCAGCTGGGATGATCTGGCGAAGCGGATGTTTTCTGATGGAGTCATGATGGGGTGGGGCGCTGCAAACCCTTATGAAAGTTATTGTCTGTATCAGAGTGAAGGTGCTTTCAAGGATGATTTCTATAATCCTGAGGGATATCAGTCTGAGGAGACAGATCAGTATTTATCAGCCGCTATGGAAGCGTTGACGACAGAGGAGGCGTACTGGAACTGGCAGCTTGCCCAGTGGGACGGCGAGACGGGTACGTCCATGAGGGGGGCATGTCCGTGGGTGTGGATTGTCAATGTTGACCATCTGTATTATGTGCGTGATGGACTTGACATCGGTGTGCAGCGGCTTCACCCACATGGTTCTTCCATGCCCTTGCTTCAGAATCTTTCTGAGTGGAAGTGGGAGGAAGTATAAAATGACAGTTGTGTCAGAAATAGCAAAGATGGTGAAACAGGCTTTCATACATATGATTCGAATGCTCTCACTGCTTTTTGCAGTCAGTGTCATTTCTTTTGCACTGGTGAGTGCCTCCCCAGTCGATCCAGTGCAGCAGTATATTATGGGAATTGGAGCGGTGTCGGAGGAACAGCGGTCTGAGATTGAGGCGTACTGGGGCGTTGACAAACCTTCCGTAGAGCGGTATTTTAACTGGTTATCTGCTTTACTGCATGGAGATTTTGGTACATCACTTCTGTACCGGCGCCCAGTGATCGAGATTATCTCAGAGCGGTTCCAAAATTCCCTTGCCCTTATGATGTGTGCGTGGGTATTTTCAGGAATCATTGGTTTTTCGCTGGGCTGTATCATGGGCATGAACAGGGATAAATGGCAGGATAAAATCATCAGTAAACTCTGTTATCTGTTGAGCAGTGTGCCGACATTCTGGCTTGGTCTTGTATTTCTTATGGTCTTTGCTGTGATGCTGGGCTGGTTTCCTGTTGGGTTTTCGACTCCGATCGGCATGCGCAGCAGTGAGGTAACAATCTGGCAGCGCCTGTATCACCTGGTGCTTCCGTCGTTTACGTTAAGCCTGATGTCTTTTTCCAACATTGCGCTGCACACAAGGCAGAAAATGATCGATGTGATGAACAGTGAGTATATACTGTTTGCGCGTGCACGCGGGGAGGGCAGGTGGGTACTGTTCTGGCGTCATGGATTCCGCAATACGGTTCTGCCTGCAGTAACTTTACAGTTTGCTTCTTTTGCAGAACTCTTTGGCGGTTCTGTGCTGGCGGAGAATGTGTTTTCTTATCCGGGGCTTGGCTCGGCAGTCTCGGCGGCGGGACTCAATTCGGATGTGCCGCTTTTGCTGGGGATCACACTGTTTTCCACACTGTTTGTCTGTGTGGGGAATATGATTGCGAATCTGTTGTATGGGATAATTGACCCCAAGATTCGGGAGGTGGGCAGATGAATAAAAAAAGATTCAATCAGCGGACAAAAGCAGTTATCCTGACAGTCATTCTGACCATTCTGATGCTGGTGATCTATGCGTTTGGATTTCTGATCTCGGAGAAAGCTGTAGGTACCGATGTTTTGAATGCAAAACGGCCTCCCTCGTGGGCACACCCATTTGGCACGGATAATCTGGGACGGGATTTGTTGATGCGAACGCTGAAAGGTCTGTCTGTCAGTATGACAGTTGGGCTCGTGGCGTCCTGCATCAGTGCAGTTATTGCCGTCATGATCGGCATTGCGGCGGCGATGGGTTCAAAGCTTATGGACGGAATAATCAACTGGGTGATCGACTTGATGATGGGGATTCCGCATACCGTTTTTATCATATTGATTTCATTTTCTCTTGGAAGAGGGCTGAAGGGATTGTTAGTTGGTATCGCGGCAACACACTGGACCAGCCTTGCCCGATTGATACGGGGGGAAGTGCTGCAGCTGCGCGGTCAGCATTACATTGCGGTCTCCCGCAGGCTGGGGAAATCGAGTGGATGGATATTGGGGCATCATTTACTGCCACACCTGGCGCCGCAGTTTATAGTAGGTTTGATTCTGATGTTTCCCCATGCGATTCTGCATGAGGCGTCTATATCCTTTCTGGGTTATGGGTTTCCGCCGGAGCAGCCGGCAATCGGTATTATTCTGGCAGAAAGTATGCGATACCTTTCTTCCGGCATGTGGTGGATGGCAGTGTTTCCGGGGCTGCTGTTGGTTCTGATCGTTCTGCTGATTGACCGATTGGGGGAAAATCTTCGGACAGTGATCGATCCTTACAGTGCGCAGGAATAAAGTGTGGAGGAAATTGTGAAGGTTGGCAGCATGAAAGGAGTTTGGTAGATGAAGGATACGCCTGTTCTGGAGATTTGTGATCTGTCGGTTGCTTTCAAGATGTATGATAGTGTGTTTGGACAAAGAGACCTGCAAGTGATCTCGGATTTAAGTATAAAAGTATATGGAGGAGAGATTCTGGCAATCGCGGGCTCATCTGGTTCAGGAAAGAGTCTGCTTGCGTCAGCGATATTGGGAATTTTGCCAGAAAATGCAATTGTTACCGGCGATGTGCGCTACAATGGTCAAAAACTGACGCCGGAATTACAGGAGAAATTAAGGGGAACAGAGATGGCGCTTGTACCGCAGTCAATTGCTTATCTCGATCCGCTGATGAAGATAGGTGTGCAGACCGATGGGCACAAAAAGCCATATCCGAAAGAAAAGAGAAGGCATATTTTCCGGCGTCTGGGATTGTCCAAAAGCACAGAAAAGCTTTATCCGTTTCAACTTTCCGGCGGTATGGCACGCCGTGTGCTGGTCTCCACGGCACTGATTGCCAACGCTCGGTTGATTGTCGCCGACGAACCGACACCGGGTATGAGTCTCGAGCAGGCTTTGGAGGCAATGACATTGTTTCGTGAGATGGCAGACGATGGGAAGGCTGTGATTTTGATTACGCATGACATTGACCTGGCATTTGCGTTTTCGGATAGAATCGCAGTTTTCTATGCAGGAACGACGGTGGAAACTGCAAGCGCTTTGGATTTTCGCACAAAACTAGATGCATTGCGTCACCCATACAGCAAAGCACTCTGGAGAGCCTTACCACAGAACGGTTTTGAACCGATTGCCGGGGTTCAGCCTTATGCTGGAAATCTGCCCCAAGGGTGTCTGTTTGCTCCGAGATGCAGCTGCAAATCGCCCAAGTGCGAGCAGGAAGCGCCGCCTATGCGGGAGCTGCGCGGTGGGGAAGTGAGGTGCTTTTATGCGACTTGAAGCAGAAAATGTTAGTTTCCGCTATCATAAAAAACAGGCATGGGTGTTGAAAGATTTGGATTTTGGTGTAGAACAGGGCGAATGTGTCGGCCTGCTAGCTCCCAGTGGTTATGGCAAAACAACTCTGGCAATGCTGCTTGCAGGCTATTTGGCGCCCTCGGAAGGTGAGATTTTGCTGGATGGAATACCACTTTCCCCCAAAGGTGTCTGTCCGGTACAGCTCATTTGTCAGCACCCTGAGCATGCAGTGAATCCCCGCTGGCGGCTTCGGAAAGTGTTGGAGGAAAGCGGGGAGATACAGGAGGATATGCTGGCTTCCTTTGGCATTGAAAATGAATGGCTGAATCGCTTTCCGATGGAGCTTTCCGGCGGGGAACTGCAGCGCTTTTGTGTTGCAAGGGCATTGATGAGCAATCCCGCTTTTCTGATCTGTGATGAGATCAGCACCATGCTTGATGTCATCACACAGGCACAGATTTGGAACAAGATTTGTGATGAAGCACAAAAGCGCAATATGGGAGTAGTTGTCATCACACACAACCTTCCTTTGACGGAGCGGATCTGCAAAAAAATAATCCGGCTTGATATTATACATAATGATAATAGCTTCCCTTTTTGACAAAAAAAATAATTGTCACAACGAGGGCGAGGATCTCCGCGGCAGCAATCGAGAGCCAAATTCCATCAAGTCCGAGAAGCAGCGGAAGAATCAATACGGCTGCAATCTGGAACAGCAATGTCCTCAAAAAAGATATTATGGCGGACACCACACCGTTTCCGAGCGCCGTGAAGAAAGCGGAGCCAAAAATGTTAAAGCCCGTCAATAAAAAGGACAGTGAATACAAGCATAGCCCCCGTCTGGTAAGCGCGGTGAGACCGCTGTCATAGCCGACAAAAATCCTTGCAAGCGGTTGTGAGGTTAGAATTGCAAGTATCGTCAGCAAAACGTTCCAAAGTGCAATCAGACATAGGCTTTTTCGGAACAATCCTTTTAATTCCGCGTGGTTTCCGGCTCCATAGTGATAGCCGATCACAGGAGCGCTGCCGATGGAATAGCCAATGAAAATTGCTACAAAAATAAAGCTTACATACATGATTACACCGTATGCTGCAACGCCGTCCTCACCGACATAGCGCATCAGCTGGAAATTGTACAAAATATTGACTAAGGACATGGAAACGTTTGTCATCAGCTCCGAGGAGCCATTGATGCAGGTTTTTCCTAAAATGCGTGTATTCAGGCTGGTTTTGACGAGCTGCAGACGGCTTGTATTTGGTCTGAGGAAATATACGAGCGGTATCAGTCCGCCGATCAACTGGCTGGCAGCAGTGGCGGAAGCGGCGCCGACAATGCCCCAGTGAAAGACAGCGATAAACACAAAATCAAGGAGCATGTTGGTGACACCGGCGGCAACCGTCACAGCGAGTCCAAGCTTTGGACGCTCTGCTGTGACCAGAAAACTCTGAAATACATTCTGCAGCATAAACGCTGTCAGGGTGCACAGGATAATGCGCCCATAAATGATACAGTTGTCAAGCATATCACCTGTGGCACCGAAGGCAGCGGCAATCGGGCGCAGGAATACAAGGCCGAGCAGCGTCAGTACAAGACCGCCTCCAATAACGACATACACCATCATGGAGAAATATTGTTTTGCCTTATCCGGTTTTCCCTCGCCAAGTGCCTGTGAGACAACTGCACTTCCGCCTGTACCGAACATAAATCCGACCGCGCCCATGATCATCAAAAAGGGCATGATGAGGTTGACAGCAGCAAAGGGTGTCTTTCCAACATAGTTTGACACAAACAGACCATCAACGACACCATAGATCGATGTGAAGATCATCATCACAATGGACGGAAAGACAAAGCGAAGCAGTCTGGGGTAGGTGAAGTGGTCTGATAATTGAATTTTCATTTGTTCATGATCCTTTCTCTGGAAAGCCCTGTTTCCTGAACTGACTTCGCAGACAGTCCAGGTATTTTTCCGTCAGCCGGAGCAGTGCATCGATTTCCTCGGGGTCCATCTGTGAGACAACTTGATTTTCCAAGGCAACGACAGGGGCTATCTTTTCTTCTACAAATTGTTCTCCTTTTGCAGTCAGAAAAATACACATCTCGCGTCCTTTTCCTGGCTTTAAGCAGATAAATTCTTCCTTTTCCAGCTTGTGTATGGCAGAGTGTATCGTCTGCTTGCTGGTAAATGCATAATCACAGATGTCCTTTTGACGGCAGCCGTCCCCAAGAGCCACGATTGCATAAAAAATATCAAATACGCTGTCGGATACGCCAAGCTGGACACTGATGTCGTGATATAGTTCCGAGATTGCTTTCGTCAAACGGTTAAATTCGTTTTGCTTAGGGGCAAGTCGTAGAGTCATAGTCTGTGGAGTGTTCCTTTCTTTTAATATGTTTACGCAAGTCCGATTTCGTACTTAAAATATTTTAGTCCGAAATCGGACTTGTGTCAAGGGTTTCATTCGATAAAAGTATACAACATACCAAGTATAATGCCAAGAACGAGAGTGGATTTATCAAGGCATGGGATAATGATTACATGAAAAACATGATATCACAGCAGGGGACATATCCTAATAAATATACACGTGAATATGTGCAGCAGCTGATTGATGGACAGAAAATACGACAGTTGATGCCATTACAGGTGCAAGCAATTCAGGGCAGAGTATTGTGAAGCTTGTTGAGGCTGTCTTAGAACAGGCAGCTGCAGGGGATTCTGCGACAGCTGTTGTGGACTGATGCAATAAAAAGAACGCCCTTAGAAAAGGGCGTTCTTTTTATTGCATCAGTTCAAATTTTTGTACCATTCTATTTAGGAGTTCAGCCCGTGTTGCAAGCTCTTCGGATGTGGCAGAAGTTTCCTGCGACGCGGCGGAGTTGTCCTGGATTCCACGCGCGATTTCATCGATGCCAATGCGGAGCTGCTCCATGTTTTCTGCCTGAACGGCTGAGTTTTCGGCGGTCTTCTTGATCATTTCGTTTACATGGTCGACTGCGCTTACGGATTCCCTCAGCGAATTCATGGCATCAGTGGCGATCGTATTTCCTTTATTGATTTCTTCCATGGAAATTTCGATCAGTTCTCTTGTTGAGTTTGCCGCTTTGGCGCTTTCCAGTGCAAGCTTTCCGATTTCATCTGCCACAACCGCAAAGCCTTTTCCAGCCTCACCGGCACGGGCAGCTTCTATGGAAGCATTGAGTGACAGAAGGTTGGTCTGGTCGGCAATCTCCTCAATTGTCTGGATAATGCCGACAACCTGCTGTGATGTCTGATGGATTTCGTTCATCGCATCCATCATCATCGTCATTTTTTCCTGATTCTGTTCAATCATTGCAGTGACTTTATCTGTTTCCTTTGCGGAAGCTTCCGCGTCTCTGTGGCTTTCCTCCACATGATCCGCAACAGTATTTGTCGTCGCTGCCAGCTCTTCTACAGAAGCCGCCTGCAGCTCTGAACTTTCCGCAATCAACTGGGCAGCGGATGATAACTCAGATGCGCCGATAGATACACGCTCAGAAGTTGCATTGATGCCTTCCATGACTTCATTCATGGAGGAGGAGATGTTGAGCAGGGCAGTCTTGATCTTCTGGAATTCACCAACATAATCATTTTTCAGATGGATGTTCAGTTTGCCGTCTGCAATCTGTGCCAGCACTTCTGCGGTCTCATCTATGTATACAATATATTCTTTTAACCGTGCAACAGTCTTTCCGATGGAGTCGCCCAGCTCGCCGATCTCGTCTTCTGAATCGATCTTAAGATGGACGTCGAGGTCTCCGGCAGCGAGCTGCTGAGCCGTGCGGTTCAGTTCCAAAATTGGTTTGGTCAGGTTAGCGGCGCTCTTTTTGATACTGATTGCGATCAGGACAATGCCAGCTGCGAAGATCACAATCAATGCAATGACCATAATGATCAACATAGAATAGTATTCTGTCAGAGGCAGGTTGCTGAGCACGATATAACCTGTGTCGCCGGCGGGAGATACGGAACCGTATTTTGCCACACCATCTACAGAGTACCGAAGAAATACGTCGCTGCCTGAAAGTACTGCATTTACAACATTTTGTGAAATATTAATATCTGCGATGTTTTTTTGTATGATATCGCTCTGCGGATGATAGAGGAAAGTCCCGCTTTCGGATAACAGCAGGATATAACCAGTACGTCCAATTTTATAATCACTCATGATCACTGTCATATGATCCAGGGAAATGTCCATTCCAACTGCACCAATAGCGGTGCCGGAAGTGTTATCATAAACGGGGGATACTGCACTTAATATCATTTTTCCAGTCGCGGAATCTATGTAAGGTTCTGTCAGGATCGTCTTGCCCAGATCGATGCATTTATACCATTCGCGGCTTGTGACATCCCAGCCTTCCCCAGTAGTAAATCCATCTGACTGTGTCAGGACGCTCGCATCCAAGTCCGCAATCCATACAGACATCGTATTCTCAGGATCAGTGTTTACGATGTGCAAGAGATTTTCTCTGACAGTATCCATGTTGTCCGCCTGCAGAATATCATTACCTGCGCCTGTCTGCAGCATGACATCTTTTATTTCTGGATTGACAGCCAGCTGTTCCACGCCCCTGATATACTGTTCCAGAAATCCAGTCAGCTGATTGGCAGCGGCGCTTGATTCCAATGTCAGCTCGGTTTCCTTGGATGTCATAATCGTCCATCCTACCATGACAATAGCAACGATTGCGACAATAAGGAATACGAGAATGACGCTTTTACCAATCTGATTCATGATTTCATCTGCAATCCGTTTCCTGGATTTGGTTGTTTTGCTTTGTGCACTCATTTTGAACCCCCTTTATGTGTTTTATCACCTTGTCTGACAGCCATACAATTATAACTATCCTTTTTTATTGTATCGCTATTTTCGTGCCAATACAAGAAAAAGTTAATAATTTATTTATTAATGTTTAATATTCTAAAAATTTTAAAATAGGCGCAGTTAACTGACAAAATGGTCAGCAAAAATTGTTGATTAAATCAAATTTTCATGATACCATATAGCATATATTTGCAGATGTGTAGTTTCAATCATTACAAGGGAGGAGACAAGATGGGCATGCAAAGCGAATTTTCCATAGAAAAAGGGCTTTCCGGCGAGAAAGTGATTGTCATTGATTTTGGCGGTCAGTATAACCAGCTTGTGGCAAGGCGTGTCAGGGAATGCAATGTATATTGCGAGATTTATTCTTATAAGACAGACATCGAACAGATTAAGGCAATGAGACCAAAGGGAATCATATTGACAGGTGGACCCAACAGCTGCTATGAGGAGAATGCTCCTAGTTACACAAAGGAACTTTTCGAATTGGGTATTCCAGTGCTGGGACTTTGCTATGGTGCGCAGCTTATGATGCTTCTGCTGGGCGGCAAGGTAGAGAAGGCACCAGTGCGTGAGTACGGAAAGACTAAGGTGTATGTGGACAAGTCATCTCCGCTGTTTTCCAACGTGGAAGAGACAACGATCTGCTGGATGAGTCATTTTGATTATATTTCCAAGACCGCGCCGGAGTTTTCTGCTGTGGCTCACACTGCGGATTGTCCCGTGGCGGCAGCGCAGTGTCTGGATAAAAATCTCTATGCAATCCAGTTCCACCCGGAAGTGCTGCACACAGTTGAAGGAACCAAGATACTCTACAATTTTGTGCGTGGTGTCTGCGGTTGTGAAGGAACATGGAGAATGGATTCCTTTGTGGATGAGTCTGTCAAGCAGATTCGGGAACTTGTAGGAGATGGAAAAGTGCTTCTTGCGCTGTCGGGCGGTGTGGATTCGTCGGTTCCAGCTAGATTTATAAAAAAAGCAATCGGCAAACAACTCACATGTGTCTTTGTCGCCCATGGTTTGCTGCGCAAGAATGAGGGCGATGAGGTTGAGGCAGTGTTTGGTCCTGACGGAGATTTTGACCTCAATTTTATCCGCGTCAATGCACAGGAGCGCTATTATAGCAGGCTTGCAGGGGTGACAGATCCGGAGGCGAAGAGAAAGATCATCGGCGAAGAGTTCATCCGCGTGTTTGAAGAAGAGGCGAAGAAAATCGGAGCGGTGGACTTCCTTGCGCAGGGAACGATTTATCCGGATGTAGTTGAGAGCGGTCTTGGCGGGGAGTCGGCCGTGATCAAATCGCATCACAATGTAGGGGGGCTTCCTGATTATGTTGACTTCAAAGAAATTATTGAACCCCTGCGCGATCTGTTTAAGGACGAGGTGCGCAAGGCAGGATTAGAACTTGGCATTCCTGAAAAACTGGTTTTCCGTCAGCCGTTTCCTGGACCAGGACTTGGCATTCGGATCATTGGAGAGGTAACTGCTGAGAAGGTGCGCATCGTGCAGGACGCAGATGCGATCTACCGTGAGGAGATTGCAAAAGCCGGATTGGACAGATCAATCGGACAGTATTTTGCGGCGTTGACGAATATGCGCAGCGTTGGTGTTATGGGGGACGAGCGGACCTATGACTATGCGGTGGCATTGAGGGCTGTGAATACGGTTGACTTTATGACAGCGGAGTGCGCGGAGATACCGTTTGCAGTGCTGCAGACGGTGATGAGCCGAATTATTAATGAGGTGCGCGGGGTTAATCGGGTGATGTATGATTTGACTAGTAAGCCGCCGGGGACGATTGAGTTCGAGTGATGAAATGGACTTTAAGAACCTAGTATTTATGCGGATCGCAAGCAAATTTGTTTAAGCACTGGCAACGATTTGGCAACATTT
>JAIEEY010000487.1 GCA_029067205.1 Lachnospiraceae bacterium | reverse complement strand
ATCAATTATATTTTAACACGGATATCGGTTGTATGCTCCTTTTTTATTTTTCAATATATTTTGAAACACGCCGAATTTTCCATTGATGCAGTCAGTCTTGTAAGTAAATTATCCAAGCTCTCAAAATCATGAAGCGTTGCATTCTCATTCAGCCATTTGAAGCCCACTTTTGTGTCCTTTTTGTACTTATTAGGGTAATTACAAAGCAAGACCATATCCCCGACAATTCTTTCAAGGCTACCATTTTTTCTGTTTTTGCTACTGCAGTCATATATATCCAAAAAGAACCGGTTTTCTGTAATCCCCCTGATCTCCCTTGCGAAAGCGTCAACATAAGTGAATGCTTTCTGTGCCTGGTTCATTGCCACATGGTTGTTATACTTTCTCACAAGCTTTGAAATCTCTGTTGTATCACAGTTCTGATGAATGGCAGTTTCAATCTGATAGCCATCAAATCTGTCTTTCAATTCTTCTGGAAGCTGTTCATAGGTCTTATTGCGAATATCATATTCCACGGATTCATAAATGATTTCGCCGTTTTCGTCTCTCTGAATGGTTCCATTTTCGTCCGATACTTTCTGCTGATATGTGACCATGTAATCATCTAAAGACTGGGTAATTCTTGTATTACCATACTTGAATAATGAAAGAGAACTTGAACGCTGTAATCCATCTATTATCCACTGCCTTGTAATTCCGTTGACTATTTCTTCACCTAAAATGATAGGCGGAATGTAATTGTCCGTCAGAACTGTATAGATTAACTCGTTAACCATGTTGGCATTCCACTGTCCAGATAATCTCTGACAGTCCTGATCACTTCTAATTGTCTCAGCCTTAATCAACTTCAAATACTGGTCTAAACTAAATGTTTGCTTTCTAATCTTTGCCATTGTAATTCCTCCATCTCTTATAATTAAAACAATATTTTCACATTCTCATAGCTTCTCATAATCTGCATGTTGTCCGCATATTCCCTTGATGATATTTCCAGAATCCGCCGTACTTCAAAAGGCTTGTAACCATCTATCAAGAGATTCAATATATTGACCTGCTGATTAGATAACTTTGAAATATATTGCTGTACACGATCTTGATACTGTCCGTTTTCCTGACACTTGCTTGCCTCCTCAAAGGTATCAAAATCTGATGCTATACAATCCAACAAGCTATAGTCCTCACCTTTATCGTTAGTCGCTTCCAACGATATGCTCATTCTGTCCGCTTTGCGCTTCTCACGATTTCTTTTTGTAATCTCTGACATGATCTTGTTTGACAGACACGAATACAAAAATCCATCAAATGACTGTTCGCAGTCATATCTATTTATGACATCTGCAAAGACTTCATTAGCAAGTGAATAGAAATCGTCTGTATCTTTGCTTGTAAGACCGCCAAACTTGAAAAGAATCTTGTCAACTACTCTATGTAACTTTCTTGCATTATCAGCATAATAAGTATCTAAGATCTGTAACTGCAGTGGTAATAAATCTTTGTCCATCATGGTTGTTCCACTCCTTCCTTTTTAAATTGGTACTAGGCGCGTGGGGACTTGAACCCCACATAACCATTCGCCTACTTTCATTATTCAGTTGTTGTTTTCTGCCTGGGCTTGTCCTCATACCACTTGACTGTACCGCCGCTAAAATTGGTCTTAGGCTGGAGAATGCTTGTCTCTCCGATCGGGTAATGTTACCGTTGTTTCATGTGACTGCAAACTCTACTGTCTGTGTACGCTGCAATGGTGTTCACCTCCTTATGATTGACTACCTACACCCTTTTGAGGGCGTAACGCTTCCGGCTTAAAGCCCTGTTTATACTCGCCGGAACGAGTTTTATTTCGCTCTGATCATCTTTCCAATATGTCAATCCCCACTAATGCCCCGAATGTTTCCTTATAGCTGTAACCACCAATAATCTGTATTAAGGAAGCCTTAACCTGGATCCCCATATCAATCACTCTGGAAAGTTCCCTTGCCAACCCTTTAGGCACATATCCGATAACTGTCCGCCTTGAAATAGGTTTGATATGTACAACAATCTGAATAGCATTACTATCAAACTCATTGTCCGGTTCTCTTTCCAGTGTTACAGTCAGATCATTTAGATGAAACTGCTTTAAAAATTGTAAGCGTTCCTGTCTGTTTTCAAAAGTAGTCCCTGCTACACGAACTTTCATTGTGTTCTTTACCTGAGCCCATGCTTTCTTAAACGCCTGTGATAAGGAATAACCCAACTTTTTTAGCTCATTTGCCATAATACATACAGCTTTTCTTACTCTTGTGATCTGCTTCATTGTGATTACCTCTTTTCTTTCTTGATAAAGTAGTCTAATTTATCCCGACTACCCTTGACCTGGGTAGTTTCGTCACCTCTCAGTGGTACTCGTCAGGGGATTTAATTGGCAATTATCTTTGACAACTGGACAACTTGTGCCTCGGATAAATGATCCATCACAGTATTGCCGTCCCTATTGTAAATTTCATATTCATCATTAAATGGCTCTACCATATTGAAAACGTAATAGCCTTTTTTATATAGCTTTTCTTCAGCTTCATTAAACTCTTTTTTAAATGACATATGTTCGTTACCTCCATTGACTTTTATTATTTATGAGACTGACATCTCAAAAGGCTAATTTGCTTTGATGCTATACTCATATTTCAAGTGATTAGCCTGTGATCTGATTTAATTGGAAGTCATTTAAATAAATTTATTATACAATTTTTGATATTCATCATCAGTTATATTCATCTGATCTGTTACCTCTTCGATAGCATGTCCTTTGTCGTATCCGCATTCTATACGGTCTAATATCTCAAAATATGCTTTATCAAAATTTGTTAACTCTTTCATGGTATTACCTCCTTGTGTTTGGCTGTTTTGTTGTGTGGTTTTGTTTGACCTTGTAAGATTATTGTACATATTTTTATGTACTTATCCAATTGCATAAAAAAAGGAAAGTATCTATTGCATACCTTCCTATCTCAAATACGACTGTACATAAACATTTTTATATTAACTATTATTTAACTATATACTCATTTTCACCTTTTAATATAACTTTCATATTTAAAAACTCTGCTATTTTAACTATATCTTCTACAGTAAAAGTATCTCTTTGCATTTTATTAGAAAAGCTTTGTTTCGTCATTCCTAAAACTTTAGCAAGATCATTTTGTGTCAGGCTTTTCCCCGTCTTTTTATAATCATCTAAAATGTTTTTGATAACATTAGAAAACATTTATAGCCTCCTCCTTTCATT
>JAIEEY010000486.1 GCA_029067205.1 Lachnospiraceae bacterium | reverse complement strand
ATTTATCAATTTAACCTCGAAGAAATATCCTGCGCAAGTTACACATGTTATTTCTGAACAGTTCCTAAGCACAGACATAAATTTGATATTACTAGTTTAATCTATTTTTCATCAAAAGAATGCTTTCTGCACGAATGGTATTGTATTTTGCATAAACGGTAATCTAAAAAAACTCCCCTTATGAGAGAGTCTTTCGTTCATTATGTTATGATTCAACCAGTGGCAGCATCACTTCCGTCGCAAATACTCCATCCTCGGTTCTTCGGTTTAAATATCCACCATGCTTTGCCACGATATCATCAATCCGCAGCAGACCAAAACCATGATTTCCCTGTTTGTCAGAGAGAATATGGTTTCCTTTCCGCTTCGCTGTACCATTCATGGAATTTGTGACCGAGATATACAGCTGTCCCTTGAGCACATCAATGTAAATACGGATAAAACGATCCTCCTTTGGCACTTTTGCGCACGCCTCCATCGCATTGTCCATGAGATTCCCGATCAGTACGGATAAGTCAATATCTGAGATCGATATTTCCTTGGGCACCATGGCAGTGGCATCCACATTGATATCCCGTTCTTGTATCATCGTCAGTTTGCTGTTTAATACGGCATCCACCATCACATTCCCTGTCCGCAGCACAGTATCCACCTTCGTTAAGTCCTCTGCCAGAAGTTCCAGATACCTTGCTGCCTCCTCATACTGTGCCACACTCAGATACGCCATCAAAGTCTGTATGTGATTGTGATAGTCATGCCGCCAGCCCCGCATCCTTCGGTACATTGTCTCCACCTCGTCATAATGCCTGTTCACCAGCTTATTCTGAAAACGCGAAATCATGCGGTTTACATATCTGGGCATCGCAAAAATCCACAGCATAAAATTAATAAAAATGAATACTACTAGTATTCCTATGATTTGCCAAGTCATTTTTGTTATCCTCTATATAGATTAATAAAAACCTGGTTGACCTCCTTTTCCGCACTCCGGCTCACCGGAATCCTGCGCTTGTCATCCAGTACCAGATCTGGTTTAATAATCGCGGAGACATGCTGTATGTTCACAATATAGGATCGATGGCAGCGCACAAACTCCTGTCTGCTGCACAACTGTATTACCATCTCACTAATCGAAGAACACAAAATATGCGACTCATCCTCCGTGTACAAAATGCATTGATGCGCCCTCGCCTCGATATACCATATCTTTGACACAGGCAGCGAAAGTGGTCCCTGTTCTGTGCGGAACAACAGTTTTTCCTCCTGATCTTTCTTCATTCTGAGCTTATTGAACTTGTCGAGTACCTCGAACAGTTTTTCTTTTCGGAGCGGTTTCAGCAGGTAATGCAGTGCAGCAACCTCAAATCCCTGCGCCATATAGCTGTCGTATCCTGTGACGAAGAGAATCGGAATCACATCATCTTTCTTGCGGATATCCGCAGCAAGTTCCATGCCGTTCAGCTGACCCATTTCAATATCAAAGATCAGTAAATCATACTCTCTGTCATCCTCCCACGCAAACCAGAAATTCTCCCCGCTGGTAAACAGCCTTGTCTCTAATGGCACTTTACTGCCCTGCGCCCACTCTTCCACGTACTTCCGCAGCAACAGACGCTGTACTTCCTCGTCATCACAAATTGCAATTCTCATTTTTCCCTCACCACGAACTTTTTAACCATTTTCCACTCAGAAAACGCGCTGCAAAGATAACCGCTCTGACGGTCCAGTCAGCAAACATGCCGATCCACACTGCCATCGGTCCGAAATGATATACCCTGACAAGGAAAATGCACAGCGCAACCCTGCAGCACCACATCGTTACCGTGGAAACGATCATCGAAAACTGAACGTCTCCCGCTGCCCTCAAACCGTATGAAATCACAAACGCCCCCGTCCACACAAGCGGCTTTACAACCGTGATTGCCGCGACCATTCCAAAACACATAGCCGCCGCCTCAGACTCCATACCTGCAAGCCATGTGACCGGCTTCGTAATCGCAAACACCACAAGACAAGATGCAAGGATTCCTGCCCATGCAATACCTGTCAGTTTCACAATATAATATTTCGCTTCCTCTCTCCTGCCAGCCCCGATACACTGCCCCACTACTGTCATCAACCCAATGCCGACACCGACGCCGAACACACCGTTTAGGCTTTCCAATATATTAGTCATCGCCTGCGCCGCGATCGCCACCGTTCCCATTGTTGAGACAGTTGACTGAATCGCCAGTTTTCCAAACTGGAACATACCGTTCTCGATACCTGACGGGATTCCAATCGCCATTATTTTCCAGATCAAGGGCATATCTGGTCTGATCCTGAGGTAATCCTTTACCACAATCACCTGCCTTGGCATTCTGAGGTAATAGAAGATAACGGCCATGGAAAATATCCTTGATATCAGTGTAGCGAGCGCCGCTCCCGCCACACTCCAATGAAACACATAGATAAATACAGCATTTCCCATGATATTCAGAATATTGGAAATCACTGACACCTTCATCGGAAATTTGGAATTTCCCCCAGCACGGAACAGTGCCGCGCCCACACTAAAAAGCGCCAGAAAGGGATAGGAAACCACTGTGATGAGAAAATACACCAGACAGCCGCTCATCACCTGCTCATCCACTTCTCCAAAGATAAAACGCAGCATCCGCTCCCTTCCCATCAGGCAGATCACCATAACACCCACCGCAATAACCGTCACCGTGAGAACGACCTGCCTCGCCGCCTTATTGCTCGCCGCCTCGTCCCCACTGCCGAGATACTGCGAGCATATGATCGCTGCCCCGGCTGCCATAGCTGAAAACACCTGGATTATGAGATTGTTGAAAGAATCTACCAACGATACAGCCGATATCGCTTCACTCCCGACTGTCGATACCATCATCGTATCAACCATGCCCATAAAGGAATTGAGCAGCTGCTCCACGATAATCGGAACAAGCAGCAAAAATAACGCATGGTTATCAAACAAAATACTGTTCCAGTCTATTTTCTGTTTATCATATAGCTTCATCTGTCCGACCTTCTATTCTTATCATTTCCAACCACGACCCGCTTTTATATAGTTCTTGTGATCTATAGCTTACAGCATGACCCTGCCTAAAGCATTTCCTATCATGCATTCATACTGGATAAAACACCCGTTATTTCCGTCGGTTTTTCTACAAATACTTTCGCACCATGCTCTACGAGAAAATCCCTGTCGCGAAATCCCCATAGCACACTGATGCATGGAAGCCCCGCATTCTGTGCCGTTGCAAGGTCTACATCGGAGTCTCCAACATAGATAGCTTCCTCCCTCGTCCTGTTAAGCTCCTTCAACGCGAGAAATACACTATCCGGCTCAGGCTTCCTCTTTAGATTCTCACGATCCCCGATTGCGACATCCACCTGCGGAAAATATCTGTTATTTAAATCTTGTACTGCGGAATCGATCTTATTGGAAACGATCGCCATCGCATAACCGGCGTTTTTTAATTCCTGCAAAAGCTCTGGTATCCCATCATATGCCCTTGTTGCATCATTACAGTGCTCGCCATAATACTCCTTAAAAATACCAAACACATGCTCAAACTCAGGATTTTCCTCTCCTTGTGGAACTACGCGGATCATCAGATTTCGCACACCGTTTCCCACAAACTGCCTGATCTCACTTAATGTGCGCTCCGTCATGCCACAAACCCTTAATGCATAATTGACTGCATTCTTTAAATCTTCCAAAGTATCCAGAAGTGTTCCGTCCAAGTCAAAAATTACTGTCGTTATTTTTCTATTATGCATTTCTTTTTCTCCTATATTTACTTCTTATTAAGCTCCGCAAATACTCTATTGTAAGTTTCCAGATATGGAAGCTCCTGCTTCTGACAAACTGCCGCCAGAGCCTCATACTCAGGATACACCCTGTCGCCGCATTTCTTCACTTCAAGTGTTCCCAAACTGGTGTTATCCATGCGCTTCTCACGTTTTAGCACAGTGCGCTCCATCTCCACTCTTCTGATGCCAATCGTGGTTGTTTCTCGGAAAATAATCTGCTCCAGCTTTGCGACATCTTCCTCCTTACAGATTACATTGAGCTGGTATGCCGGTCGGTTCTTTTTCATATAAATCGGTGTGTAGTACACATCTCTTGCCCCTGCCTCAAACAGCCTGTCCATCACATAGCCGAATGCCTCTCCTGGGCAGTCATCTATATTCGACTCCAGCTTATAGATCCTATCTCTTTGCTCTTCCAGCTCCTCCACAATCATTGCCCTAAGAAGGCTCGCCTTCTCATAATTTCTCTTACCAGCACCAATACCGCTTGCCACAACCTTGAATTTGCCGGGCAGCCGATCTGTCGTCCTGACTGCTGCCGCAATCGCTGCACCGGTCGGTGTCACAAACTCGCCCTGCATATCCATAAAGTGTACTGGCAATCCGTAAGCCTCCATAATATTCGCCGTCGCAGGTACTGGCACAGGAAGAATACCATGCTGACAGCGCACACTGCCGTGTCCCTCATATAATTCCGATACAATAACATTTGCTATATTATATTTATCATTCAACGAATCCAAGCATATGGCAGCAGACATGATATCCACGATCGAATCCACCGCTCCCACCTCATGGAAATGCACCTCACTCACTGGTTTATTGTGTGCCTTCGATTCTGCCTCGGCAAGAATGTCAAAAATCTTCAGCGCCAAAATTCTTGCACCATCTGTAAGCTTTGCACTATTCAAAACATCTGTTATTTCTTTCAGTCCTGTATGGTGATGGTGCCCTTCCCCATGGCTATAATGTCCCTCCTCGTGGCTATTCCCATGTTCATGATGTCCCTCTTCCTCGTGATGATACTTATGTTCATGGTGATGTTCTTCCTCGTGATAACAGTGTTCTCCCTGTCCGTGATGATGCCCATGCAGATATTCCATATCATGGTCATGATTCTCATGCTCCTTGTCCAGTATCACCTCAAAATCGCAGGCATCGATCCCCGCCTTCTGCACTCTCTTTACCGCAATATCAAATCCCGGAACCAGTGGTCTGATGCTGTCAACTGCCTCATCAAGCGCCTTTCTGTCAGCACCGAGATCCAGAAGCGCCGCAACTGTCATATCCCCGCTAATTCCCGAATAACACTCCAAATATAATGTTCTTTTCATAATAACCTCTCTACTAAACCCTCTCCGCAAGGCGATTGATCTGTGTCGCCATATATCCCGCACCATATCCATTGTCAATATTCACGACGGCAATTCCGTTTGCACAGGAGTTGATCATGGTGAGCAGCGCAGATAGACCATGCATGCTCGCTCCATATCCGACAGAAGTCGGCACTGCTATGACCGGATTACTGACCAGTCCGCCGATCACACTCGCCAGTGCGCCCTCCATACCTGCCACTGCCACGACGCAGTTTGCCTCCTGTATCAACTCTGTGTGTGCCAGCAACCTGTGCAGCCCACTCACTCCCACATCATAGACCCGATTGACACAGCTGCCAAAATACTCTGCTGTCTGCGCTGCCTCCTCCGCTACAGGGATATCTGCTGTTCCCGCCGTGCAGACTGCAATCTTTCCAATACGCATCGCCGCCCTTTCTTCCGGATTTCTTTCGATCTTTAATATTTTAGATACCCTGTCATACTGTACCTGCGGAAGTTCCCTGCGAACAAGCTCATACTGCATTTCATCTGCCCTTGTCCCGAAAACCTCACCATTTTTCTCATACATTTTCTGGAAAATCGACACCAGATATTCATCTGGCTTTCCCGCACAATAGATCACCTCTGGAAAACCTGACCGAAGCTCCCTGTGCATATCAAGCTTGGCAAACCCCATCTCCTCAAAAGGCTGCCGCTTCAGATACTTTTCCGCCTCATCTACGGTCATCTCACCGTTTTGCACCCTCTCAAGTATGTTTTTCACTTCCATTCCTGTCCCGCCCTTCTGTCAAAAATTCTGCTTTGTCTATTATAATACATCAGACAAACAGGCGCAACTATATTCGCTGCGCCTGACTTTTCTATCTATATTCACTGATCTCATAGAATGTAACCATCATAATCATGGTATCTGCCCGCCTCCCGATCACTTTCACTGTCACACGATACCAGATATCATCCGTAAGCTCGTACTCCATCGGTCCACAGAAATCTCCCTTCACGATCTTTGCAAATGCCTCGCTTAGGAGATATCTCTCGGTCTGCACCCTTCTGTTGTGCTCGCGCTCACTGATGCTCTTATCAAACACAATATCGGTTTCGTACCGATTGTTCGTCCTGAGCAGTTCCAGTTTTTCGTTCTGGTACTCATATATCGCAATAGGCATTTCCAGCATATCGAAAAATCTGCTGACGCTCGAACGCGTATTCCACAGTTCGTTGATGATCGCTGTATTCTCATCTGTGCTGCTTTTTGCCCCCATTGCCTCTTCCCTGGCGATAAATGCCTCGTAGTCGGCAACAGGCATAGGCTTTGCATAGTAATATCCCTGCGCATACTCACAGCCAATGCATTTGAGGAAATCAACCTGCTCCAGCGTCTCCACGCCCTCCACGATCGATGGAAGGTGCAGCCATTTTGCCATGCGGATCACGGAAGTCAGCACCTTCTCACCTTTTCCATTAAACTCCTGATTCTGCAGGAATTTCATGTCTACCTTCAGATAATCGACCTCCATGTCCTTTAGGACATTCAAAGAAGAATAGCCGCTTCCAAAATCATCCATCATAATCTTAAAGCCCAGCTGATGGAGATTGCTCATCGTCTTCATGATCAGCTCCTGGTCTTCCATAAAGGCGCTCTCCGTCAGCTCCAGATTGAGAAGCTCCGCCGGAATCTGATACTCCGTGATCAGCTTCTTGAAAATCTGGACCAGCTGCGGATTATAGATGTTGACCCGCGACACGTTCACCGAGATCGGATTCGGATCCTTGCCCTCATCAATCCACTTGCGCAGCAGCTTGCAGACATTGCGCCACATATACTGGTCAAGTCTGCCGATAATACCGTTCCGTTCATAAACTGGTATAAACTCGCCTGGAGAGATCATTCCTTTTTCCGGGTGATTCCAGCGCACCAGTGCCTCCGCCCCATACGAGCGGTCTGTTACCAAATTGATCTTTGGCTGCAAATATACCTCAAACTGTTCCTCGTCAATGGCGCGGTTCACTTCATTGATGATAAACTGCTCCTGACGCATATCCTCGATCATACTCTCGTTATAGTACGCAATACTCTGGACAAATTTCCCCTTGCAGTTCTTTGCTGCCAGAAAGGCCCTGTCATACATCTCCGACACATCCAGCGTATCATCATTGATGACATACACGCCACATGATACCTTAATATTGTAGTCCTTGTTCACTTTCCTCAGATTGATCTGCAGCGCGTTGACCAACAGTTCAACATTTTCTTCTTTATAAGGCATGCACACCGCAAAAACGTCATTTTCCAGCCTGCCATAGACAAACTTGTCAAAGACCGTCGAAATCTTCCGAAGCTCCGAAGCAACACTCTGCAGTACCCTGTCACCTTCCTTAATGCCATAGAAATTGTTTATCATCTTAAAACGATCAATGTCAAACCGTGCAAACGCAAACGTTTCCTCTGCATTCTCTGAAAGAACTATTCTCACGGCCCGATAAAACTTAAACTTCGTATAAAGTCCCGTGATCGCATCCCGTTCTGCCATGATCATACGGCTCTTGTCAATCGCATTCTTGATACGGAACTGTAAAAGCACTGGATTGTAGGGCTTCATGACAAAATCCCACACCCCCGCCTCCAGACACTTCTGCTCAGAATGCCAGTCCTCATTGGAGGTGGCTACGATCACCGGAATATTGTCATACTCCTGATGCTTGCGAAACTCGTCCATAAACTGAAAACCATCCATGACCGGCATAATAAGATCCAGTACGATCACTGCCACTTTATCAATATTAGCAGCAAGAATCTCGAGTGCCTCCTGCCCGTCCGATGCGTCCAACACCTCATAGTCATCCGTGATCACATCTTTCAGCTGTTGCTTGATCACTTCCTCGTCATCCACTAATAATATTGTGTTCTTACTATACATATGTGTCAGCTCCTTTTTACCAAACCGCTTCAACCGGATTGACAGTTGTTCTTATAGACAACAATATACTTTAATTTTACCGTTTTTGACACGTTTTTGTCAATATATTCTAATATTTTTGTGCAACCCAGTATGCTTTTTGTTACTGTTCACTCGTCCATCAACGTAGTGGAAATCATGCGCCAAAATGCTTGCCCTTTAGCATTTTGTGTGCAAAAAAGTTGCTGTTTACGCCTACAATAAACAAAATTGTACCAAAATCAGATGGGGCGTGAACAGTAACTGCTTTTTGGCAAAAAGTTATATATTATTCCTAAAACAGAGAAAAAACTACATATGATTTAGCTGCTATCATTCTACGAAACAAAAGGTGCACTAACCTTGGATCCGGTCAGTGCACCTTTTGACTTCTACACCTTATTCTACTGATATTACTTTGTAATCCTGATCCTCAACTGTCTTTTTCAGGATCTCGTCGCTGACTTCTGCATTCAGCGTAAGCACTGCCGTTCCCGCCTCATGACTTACCACTGCCTCTGTCACCTGCTCGAGCGCCTCAAGGCATTTCTTTACTCTCGCCTCGCAGTGTCCACACATCATTCCTTCAATCTTCATTGTCTTTGTCATCTTCTTTTCTCCTTCTTTCTTTATATTTGTATCACTACAACCAGCCTGTGGCTGAATCGTTTCTTTTTTGCCTGTAACATGCTTCCTGTCGCGCTTCGTACTGTAGATGTCGACCAGGTTCAGCCGCAGTGCATTCGTCACCACACAGAAACTTGACAGACTCATTGCTGCCGCGCCAAACATGGGATTGAGCTGCCACCCAAACAGCGGGATCCACACGCCTGCTGCCAGCGGGATTCCTATGATATTGTAGAAAAACGCCCAGAAAAGATTTTCATGGATATTTTTGAGTGTCCGGCGACTCAGCCGGATTGCCGCAGGAACATCCCTCAGACGGCTTTTCATCAGCACTACATCCGCCGCATCGATAGCAATGTCCGTACCAGCGCCGATTGCAATCCCAATGTCTGCTCTTGTCAGTGCAGGCGCATCGTTGATACCGTCACCTACCATGGCAGTCTTGCCCTTTTCCATCAGGCTTCGAATGACACTTTCCTTCCCGTCAGGCAGAACTCCTGCAATTACCTCATCGACACCTGCCTGCTTTCCGATCGCGTTAGCTGTGCGCTCATTATCTCCTGTCAGCATGACAACATGGATTCCCATGCCCTGAAGCTCCTCCACCGCCTGTCTGCTGTCCTCCTTGATGACATCTGCCACCGCAATCATTCCAACAAGCGTGTCTCCGGCAAAGAACAAAGGTGTCTTTCCTTCCTCCGCAAGTTTTTCTGACTTCTGCACAACATCCTGCGGAATGGCAAGCCGCTCTCCGATAAACTTTGCATTTCCACCATACAACTGTCTGCCATTGACCACAGCTGTCAGTCCATTTCCGGGAAGCGCCTTAAAATCCGACACTTCTGCCGCAAAATCCATCTTATTTTGATTGTTTGCAAAATACTCTTTTGCATACTCATTGACAGCGCATGCAAGCGGGTGCTCACTTTTCTGTTCCAACGCATACGCTATAGCGATCAGTTCGTCCTCTAATATCCCATCAGCTGGTATGATATCTGTCACCTTGGGCTCTCCATTCGTGATGGTTCCAGTCTTATCCAGTGCAACGATTGACACCTTTCCTGCCTCTTCAAGTGACACTGCCGTCTTGAACATGATACCGTTCTTGGCGCCCACGCCGTTTCCGACCATAATCGCTACAGGCGTGGCGAGCCCCAGTGCACAGGGACAGCTGATGACGAGCACGGAGATGCCTCTGGCTAGTGCGAATCCGATTGTATGACCTGCTGCAAGCCACACAATAATGGTAATCAGCGCAATCAGGATCACTGCTGGAACAAAGACACCTGATACCTTATCTGCCACCTTTGCGATCGGCGCTTTCGTTGCCGCCGCGTCACTCACCATCTTGATGATCTGTGAAAGTGTCGTATCCTCGCCTACCCTTGATGCCCTGCACTTGATAAACCCTGACTGGTTTACCGTTGCGGCTGATACCTTATCACCTGTCTGTTTGTCAACAGGAATACTTTCTCCTGTAAGAGCCGCTTCGTTTACAGCACTTGTTCCCTCCAGCACAATGCCGTCAACAGGAATACTTTCCCCTGGTCTTACCACGAAGATATCCCCTACTGCCACTTCCTCGATCGACACCTTTGTCTCACTGCCATCACGCACCACTACCGCTGTCTTGGGTGATATTTTCATCAGCCCTTTCAGTGCGTCAGTCGTCTTTCCCTTAGAGCGTGCTTCCAGCATCTTTCCCACCGTGATCAGTGTCAGTATCATCGCCGCCGACTCAAAGTAAAACTCATGCATATATCCCATGACCGCCGCATGGTCGTTTTTCATCTGGGCATCTGTCATAGCAAACAACGCATAGGTACTATAGACAAAAGCCGCTGTCGAACCGAGCGCGACAAGCGTATCCATATTCGGCGCCCTATGCCACAGGCTCTTGAAACCGCTGACAAAGAACTTCTGGTTGATGACCATGACTGCAATTGTGAGTAAGAGCTGTATCAGTCCCATCGCGATATGATTATTCCCTAATACTGCCGGAACCGGGAAATCCCACATCATATATCCCATTGAAAAATACATCAGGACAACCAAAAAGCCTATGGAATACCACAGCCTGCGCTTCAATACGGGAGTCTCTTTATCTCTCAGCATTTCCTCCTGTTCGCTGGCACTGCCTGAAATTTGTGTACTACCTCCAGCAATACTACTGCCTTTAACCGCAGCACCGTATCCTGCTTCCTCAACAGCCTTGATGATCTCTGCTGCAGAGGCGCTTCCTTCCACTCCCATGGAATTTGTGAGCAGACTCACTGAGCAGGAACTGACCCCTGCCACCTTTGACACCGCCTTTTCCACCCTGGCGCTGCAGGCGGCACAGCTCATGCCGGTCACTGTATACTGTTCCATTTCGATATGCCCCCTTTAATTGATGACATTTATATAGTATACCCATAAAAGTGCTATTTTTATTTCATAAGCTTCTTGAGCGTCTGGATCAGTTCGTCTACAGTTTCCTCTTTTCCATCTCTAATATCCTGTGTCACACAAGTTTTAATATGATTCGCCAGAAGCACCCTGTTAAAGCTGTTGAGTGCCGCGTTCACCGCTGCCACCTGTACCAATATATCTGTACAGTAGACATCTTTCTCTACCATTCCCTTGATTCCGCGGATCTGCCCCTCAATACGGCTTAGTCGGTTGATCATATCCTTGTATTCTTTCCCAGAACGCTCTTTGGTCTTCTGTTCACAATTCTCACACTTTTCATCTTCTTTTTCCACAGTTTCATCTGCTTCTACATTTTCCATGTTTTCCAATTTTTCATTATCCATTTTTCGTATCTCCTTTCATACAATCCCGTGTAAGATACATACTATACCCATGTAAGGTAAATGTCAATATGTTTTTTATTATTTGCATATGCAGATGAATTAGGAGCTGTAGGAAAATAAGTGATACAGATTGCGCAGGATATTTCTTCGAGGTTAAATTGATAAATCAATTGGTCAAAAAACGTAGGCGTAGCGGGCTACGGCGAGGCTTTTTGCCAATTGCATATGCAATTTACAATCGGAGAAATAGACAAGTCAAGATGTGTCAGTTATTTTTCTATAGCTCCTTACTGCTCAGACTAAAATAGGAAAATCATACTGCTAATGTGTATATAAAGAAAAAGTATCTAAAAAAGATACTTTTTCTTTATATACACAACTACAATTTTCCTTCGAGCGAAAGAATCTCAAATGTATTCAAATCCATTGCACTTGACATACGCTTTTTCTCATACTTCTCTGCATTAAATCCCATAACGACAATATCACTCTCATAATTATGACTAAATGTCCAACATGATATGAAATCATCTCCGATCAGTTCCTTGGCCCCACCGTATCAATACTATTAACCTCCTCTTCCAGTACTCCATTAATATCTCTACCCCTTTTAATGTTTTTTTACGTCAAACAAAGCATCATTGTAACTCTTATCTGTCGACACAACAACGACATTGATGCTCCTATTCCCAAAATCCTCACTATTTTTCAATATAATAGTGTTCGACCCTAAATGATTATCACTCCATTCCACCAAATCAGATCGGAATGGCTCCTTAAAAACTCAACCACTACCGGCTAAAGCCGGTAGGTTCAATGTGCTGCTAAAGCAGCCTAAAGTGTGCTCCCTAAAGGT
>JAIEEY010000485.1 GCA_029067205.1 Lachnospiraceae bacterium | reverse complement strand
TAAAAGATAAATTTGAAAAAATACAAAAGATATTTGAACAAAATGGTTTCAAGTTTATTCCGTTAAAGGCTGCAACACCTGAAGAATTTCACACCGCAATTGGCGAAGCCAAAAAGACAAATACGTTTGGTGCCTATGTGGAGCAACATACTGTTGAAGAATATGCTGAGATGCGATTTCTTTTTTTAACATTAGATAATAAAGCTGGTGTCGCAATTACCACGGATAATAATATCGTTTCAGTTTTTAATGGCGGTGAACAGAGAGGTGTATTGAAAACGCTATTGCCTGTAGCGTTAGAGTTTGGAGGAGAGAAATTAGATAATTATAATTCCGACAAATTATCCAGTTTGTACGAATTATATGGATTTGATCCTATTTCTAACGTAGAATTTGATAAGACTTTTGCTCCAGATGATTGGAACTATGAGCGTGATGGAATGCCTGATATTGTTTTTTGGTTACATAATGGTGATTCTGTGAACAATGTATTATTGAATTTTGGTGGATATGATGTCAATTGGGATAATATCAAGAAATTTACTACGTATGAAGATGCAGAGGCATATAGAAACTCCAAAATAAAAAATAGAAAAGAGCAAGAGAATTGATCATCTCCTGTTCTTTTTTTTGAAAAGTATTGACTGCACCCCTGGGGGTTGGTTTATCCTAAAGTTAAGAAAATCAACAGGGGTGAGAAAATGTTTATAAATGAGGTTTGTAAAAAATGTAAACTGACGAAAAAAGCGGTGGAGTATTATATAGAGCAAGGACTGATCACGCCGTCAGCACGGGAAAACGGATACCGCGATTTTTCAGAGACGGATATCGTCCGGTTGAAAAAGATTTCCGTATTGAGGGGACTGGGGTTGTCGATTGCCGATATTCAGGGGGTTTTGGCAGATCCGAATGCGTCGTTGAACCAGATTTCCCATCAAAAGAATTTGGAAATTTCCATAATGCAGGAAAAACAGAAACTAATACAGGAGCTTGCCAAAACGCAGGATTGGGAGAAAGTGCAGGACAAACTGCTGCGGCTCCAGAGGAAACAGTCTGTTTTGGAGCGTTTGAGAAATGCATTTCCAGGATATTACGGTAATTATATCTGTCAGCATTTTGCACCATATCTGGGTGAGGCTGTCCGGACGCAGGAACAGCAGGAGGCTTTTGATACGATCATCGCTTTCCTGGATGGGGTTCATTTTGAGATTCCCGATGATCTGCGGGAGTATTATGACGAAATAACAGCGGATTTTAATGATCGCATTCTTGACAATGTGTCTGCTGGTATGCGCAGTGCAATTTTGGATATTGAGAAATATATTGATGAGAATCGTGAAGTGATCGAAAGCAGTATGGTGTATAAAAAGACTGCAGAATATAAATCGTCGCAGGCATATCGTATGGAAGAGGTGCTGAAGCAGTTTAACAGTACAAGTGGTTATAGCGATATCTTTATACCGGCGATGTGCCGGCTGAGCAAATCCTATCGGGAGTATTATGAAACACTGCAAATAGCTAATGAAAAATTTCTGCAGAGGTACCCGGAACTGGGAGGGGCAGCAGGGAATGAACGGACATAATATATTCAAAACATCGCTGATTATGATGATGATCGGATTGAACTGTATCTTGGGAGATCTGCAGCTGTTCGCATTATCGGGAATAAGGACAGCTGCAGGAGTGTGGATGGAGCGGATATGAAGGGGTGAGTATAATAGTTCCTTGGTTTACGCAAAATAGTCACGAACAGATATACAAATGGATTGCGCTGTCGATTTTATGGTGATCGTTTCTTTTGCGATAAGCTTTTTCGCCTGATTTGTGGACAGACCTAATATGTCCGAAATCAGCTTCTCAGGACGGATTTTCAGATCATATGGATTGTGAATTATGATCAAGGTCTGGTTGTCACATGCAGTTTCGTCTACGGTCTCCTGCAATTTGACCAATTCATAGTTTACATTCTTAGAGTCAATTTCCGCCTTATTTTTCTGAAATAACTGAAAATTTCTGCCATATTCTTCGGCAAGTTGTTCGTCATTGCTCAAAAAACGTTGGTATTTATCTGTCGGTATACTGGTATTTTTCTGCCGCTCATAAATGGTAAGGTTGAAGGTATGTCTGCATTTCTCACATTGGTAGATCAGCCACACATCAATCTTGCTGCCGTTGGCGTTGACGCGAAATTTCCCCATATTCTTGAAACTGAACCTTTGTCCACAGCCGGAGCAGTTGCGGAGTATCGTATAAGATTGTGTTGGAATGATTCTATATTCAATTGTTTTTAAATAGCTCATTTGCATCTCCTCTGTTGATTGATCATCGGATGCGCAGGCTATTACGATATGTTTTTATGCATGCGCCGATGCTAATGTGAAAAATCATAAACGGCAGCTTTTCACATGGGAAGTATGCCAATAGAGTGGTGCATCGGTGGCGCGGGTAGGCAGGGTCTTCCCTGCTCGATTTTGCAATAGCCGCGCTATGCAAAGTAAACGGGTGTAGTCATAAAGATTCTCCTTCCATTTTTATATTTTTGGGATTTGATTTATTATACCAGATTGATCGAATGGCGAGTACCTCGTGTTTTTATATAAAAAAATATGAGCGGTAATGGAAAATGTGGTTTCTTGTTTGACAAAACAAATATTCGATATTTGTATTGACAAACATATGGTCTTATGTTATGATAAAATTAAGATATGAGCTAAGGAGCTGTAGGAAAATAACTGACACAGATCCTTATATTGATGAATTAAGAAGAGGCAGATATTATGTTGAAGATATTGGATGAGAAGATATTGAAAACCGATACTGAAATTAGACGTCAGTATCAGGACTGCAAGTATATATATATAATAGATAGTTATGATAAAGTGATTGATGATGAAGGATATTTGTACTGTGTGAGTACATCGGAGGATTCCTATACAGAGTTATATCAAATGCGAAATAAACTGCGCAGGGAGGGAAAAATCTGTGTGGTTGGCGGCAGTTATAATAATGGAGGTGCAATAGGTGTACAATACGAATATAGAGAATAATAGATGTTTTGTGGATTGTATCATAGTATCAGACGAGATTGCTGTTGAAAAGTTTGTGGTAGATACGGGTGCAATGTATACATGCTGTTATGGTGGAGTTGTGGATGAAAACCTGGAGGAAATTGCACTGAAAGACAAAGAAAACAGATATATTGGGGGACTTGTCAAAGGAGCTGTAGTTAAGTTCTATCGATATTCTTTAAATCAATTTACGATTGGAAACATAGACATGAGCGAACAGGATATCTGGATTACGTTTGATAAAAGGGTAACAGATATCATCTTGGGAATGGATATCCTCAAACAAGTTATCATGATTACAAATCCGTATGACCAAAAAATTTGCTTCTGCAAGGATGTCCATGATTATGAGCATAATTTCCAGTTGGAGGTCAAATAGAGTGTAGATTTAATATAAAAAAGTTGGCATTGTAATGTTTAGTAGAAAAATACAATTGGGGTACGGTCTGATTTCTGTCAGAAAATCGCACCCCTGTTAGTTTTGAACAGTTCCTTAAAGCATCGCACAAGTTACATTTGGTTATGGGCATCAAACGAAACGGCATAGCTATTGGCTGCCAATACATAGACATATGCTTGATAACAACAGAAAAACTACTGCGTTTTTACATCATGGCTTCCAATATACCACACACTCAATGAATAGAATGATATAATAAAAAACACAGAGTAACTGATAAACACGGCCATATCTACTGTAAGGTCAGGATTGTTGGCACGCATGCCCATGCTCATGAGTGAGTATGGAAGAAGATAGTAGCGTCCGCCAGCAGTGGCAGCAAGCCCGGAAAAGCCGCCGAGGAGCGCCATGCCAATCGGAATGGCGAAGCTTCTGATCACAAGTGACAGAAAGCACTGTATCGCACATACGGCGACACCGCCAAGGACACCGCAGATAAGCCATTCAGCCAGTTCAGCGGGAATCGGTTCTGCGAATCCTATATATAGACCACATATGATATATAAAAGACACAGCCAGGCTAATGTAAGAGAGGTAATGGCAGCACACACGGCGATTTTGTCGAAAACAAGCCGCCACGCGGAGGTGTTTACCAGCACCATATTCCAGTTGGAGCCATTATGTTCCAGCCGCCAGAGATAACTCGCGTAGACGCCCACGAGCGGCGGCATGAAAAAGTAGCAGAAAAACAGGGAATGCTGTGTCCATAGAGAGTGCCATGTACTTTTTAAGAGCTCAAGGTTATTCAGATAGTTTGCTGTTCCGATCAGTGCGGAGATCAATGGTAAAACGAGAAAGGCAATCCATATCGGAGTGCGCTTTATTTTCATCAGCTCAACAGGCAGATGCGGAATTTTGACCGGTTTATGGGACACGGACGCGCTGGTGTTTACTGTTGTCTTGGCATTGCCATGCTGGCTATGACGTTTCAAATGGAAGTGATATCCGTCTGTGTCCATATGCTGAAAGATAAACCAGCCACCAGTCAGCAGAAGGAAAAACCACCCCATAATGAAAAAGACGCACCCATTATCCTGATCCATATAATAAAACCCATTGATGTGATTTCTCTCAGCGTCCATACCGACAAGCATAGATGCGCCATAGTGTCCCCACGGAATAATATTTCTGAGTAAAGGCCATTGGGGAACATACATCAGGAATAGTCCTGCCATACTGCCGCAGAGTCCTGTGCACAGGGCGACAGCCTGATTGGAAAAGATCAGTGAGACGATCATCTGCAGTAGATAAAGGTTGAATGATATCACAAAAGTCTGTACGAAAAATAGCCCGTATGCCCACAAATCTGGTGTGCCCTTGAAGCCGACAACATATCCCATCACCAGAAATGCAGTCAGTTCCAAAAGGGAAAAGATCAGGATCGCAATCATTCCATACAGAACTTTTGTGATATAGATATCAAACTTACTCTGCAGAGTCTCAAGCATTTTCCAGGTATTTCCCTTATGTTCCAGATCGATGATCCGGCTTGCAAAGACGGCTATGGCAGTAGGAATCAGGATCGCATTCAAGAGAGGGACATTAAACAATGCCATCATCCAACCCTGTTCCAGAAAACGTTCATCGTTCATGTTGTATCCTGCCCATGCCGTAATGACCAGGAAAAGTACTGCGAGCACCAGCCAGATGCCGCGTCGCTTTGTCTTTTTTAATTCTAAAGATAAATAGTAGATCATAGGCTTTCTCGTCCTCCTGTCATTTTCAGAAAAGCATCTTCCAGACTGTCTCCTTTGGTTTCGAGTGCTTCCATTGTACCCTGAAAAATAAGTTCACCATGGTTGATGATTCCGACCATGTCTGCCATCTGTTCCATTTCGCTCAGTAGATGGCTTGAAACGATAACAGTCATCTGGCGGATAATCGGCAGCTCTTTGATGAATTCGCGGATTTCCTGTATCCCTGCAGGATCGAGACCGTTTGTCGGCTCGTCAAGTATCAGCACACGCGGATTTCCGAGCAGTGCCATGGCAATGCCTAGTCTTTGCTTCATGCCAAGGGAGTATTGTTTTACCTTTTTGTCTTTCTGGTCATATAAACGGACTGTCTGAAGAACATTCGTGATTTCGCGCGCGGGCACTTTTTTCAGTTTGGCGATGATCTGCATATTTTCCAATCCGGTGAGATGTCCGTAGAAACTGGGGCTCTCGATCAGGCTCCCGGTGTGTTTTAGTATGGAAAGCCTGTTTTTCTCTGTCATTTTCCGACCAAAAAAAGTGATTGTGCCAGCACCTGGCTTTAACAGTCCGAGCAGAAGCTTTAAAGTCGTGGTCTTGCCAGCTCCGTTTGGACCAAGAAAGCCGTAAACGCAGCCCTCGGGGATACACAAGTCAATGTGGTTTACACGCATTTGATGACTGGTGCCTTTTGTCAGGCTGTCAGTTTCGATAATGTTTGTATTCATAATAAATCCTCCTATCGTGAGTTTGCACAGGTTATTGGCTGTGTAAATAATGATAGAAGGGTTACTTTAAGGGAGTATGATGTTTACCTTACGTTTACCTTAATTATCACTGTGAATCTGCACTTTTTGTTTCATATCGGTTATAATACTGTTGTAATAGGATAACAAAAAAGACAGGAGGATAAGATGACACTACACGAATGCAGAATCTTACTGGTGGATGATGAAACCGCACTTTTGTATATGGTGGGGAATTTGTTGAAAAAGGAGGGATATCCGTGCGTGGATATGGCAGCAAATTGCAGCAGTGCGATGCAGCTTACACGGGAAAAGGAGTACCAGCTCGTACTTCTGGACGTGATGCTGCCGGATGGGGACGGTTTCATATTATTTGAACAGATTAAGCAGATAAAGGGCAGCAGTCTGCCAGTCATTTTTCTGTCAGCGCGGGACGAAGACCAGGCAAGGCTGCGGGGGCTGGGACTTGGTGCGGACGATTATATCACAAAGCCTTTTCTGCCGGAAGAGCTGCTTCTGCGGGTTAAGGCAGTGCTGAAACGAACTTACCATATCGATGATACCGCAGGAACGGTTAGGATTGGAAAAGCGCTGATTGACTGGGGGGCGGGGATGGTCAGTGCGGACGGGGAGGACTATATGCTCACGGCGAAGGAATACGTACTTTCAAAAAAGCTGTGTGAAAACAGGGGAAGAATCCTTTCCATCAATGTGCTGTGTGATACACTTTGGCCCGACGGAAGTTATGGATATGAAAATTCCCTCATGGTACATATCAGGCATCTGCGGGAAAAATTGGAGGAAAATCCGTCAAAGCCGGAGCACCTGCTGACGGTCAGGGGATTGGGATATAAAATCGTATGAGAAGACTGGAAAATTTTATTAAAATAGTGGTATTGACGATCATAATGCTTGTTGTGATGCTGGTGGCGGATCTTCTTGTCATGACCTATTTTGGTCTGAAAACGGATTCGGGAATGACGAAATTTTCAACTACATATCTTTCAAGAGAGGTTACGAAAACTGTCAATGAACAGGGAGAAACGCAGTACGGCATGTCACAGCAGGGGATCGACAGGATTGATGACTTTCATGGATTTGCTTTTTTATTGGACGATGCGGGTGATGTGATCTGGAGTTACCAGCTGCCAGACGATGTCCCGGAGCATTATACGATAAGGGATGTTGTGCGGTTTACAAGATATTATCTGAATGGTTATCCGGTCTATACACACATTTTAGATGATGTCGTCCTGGTGGCAGGAATGCCCAGGGAGACTGTCTGGAAGTATCATTTTTCCTTTCAGGTCAGTACTGTGAACATGTTTGCTTATGTCTTGCCGGTTCTTTTTCTCTTGAATGTAATAGTGCTGCTGGTTGGACCATTTTTGATCATAAAATATGATGAACACAGGCGGGAAAGGCAGAGAACGTCATGGATTGCAGGTGTATCGCACGATATCCGCACGCCGCTCTCGCTGGTGCTTGGCTATGCAGATGAGCTTCTGCACTCTGCCCAAAACAATATGGAGTGGCTTGAAAAGGAAAGTGTCGCCGAGAAGGCACGGATGATTGAGCAGCAGGCAATTCGTATTAAAACACTCGTCACCAATCTGAATACTTCCAATAAGCTCACATATGGAATGGGTGTCTGGCATCAGGAAAAAGTATTGCTGCCTGCATTGATCAGGGAGTCGACCTGTGAGATTGTCAACAGGGGGCTTGATGAAAAATATGACATCAGTGTCACTATTATGGAAACGCTGGAGCAGTTTTACATCAAAGGTGACAGGGAACTGCTTAAGCGTTTGATTGAAAATCTTATCAATAATGCCATCAATCATAATCCGCAGGGTTGCGAGATCAGGATAAAACTGACGCGGGCGGACTGGGGAATTCTCAAAAAGATACTATTGGAAGTATCGGACAACGGGTGCGGTGTCAGCAAAGAACTGCTTAAAAATTTCCGCGTTCCTGCAAGGCTGGACAAGCTTCCAGAGCATGGGCTCGGAATCCGGCTTGTGCGGCAGATCGCGTCTTTTCACCACTGGAAAGTTTGGTTTTTCAACAATAATGACGGCGGATTTTGCTGCAGAATATATGTGAAGCCATTGATTAAGAATTGTTAGGAACTGTTCAGAAATAACTTGCAAATTTTCAAGTACGTTTTGTAAGAGGGCAATTTCTATTAAGACTGGACTGGGAATATATGCTATACTGTGTCTATCAAAGAGAAAAGGAGGACTGTACAGATGAATGATGAGAAAGTGTTGGAAAAAGTGGTATCCTATATTGATCAGCATATAGGGGAAGAGCTTTCACTGGACAAGATCGCAGAGGCGTTGAACTATTCCAAGTTTTATATAGCGCGTACTTTTGCGGAGAAAACAGGCTGCACGATATACAAATACATACAGGGACAAAGGCTGACACTGGCGGCAAGGAAGCTTGTTGAGACAAAAAAGCCTATTATTGATATTGCCTATGAGGCGCAATACAATTCACAGCAGGCATTTACACTCGCGTTTAGCAGACTGTATCAGTGTTCGCCGCAGGCGTATCGGAAAAATGGTGTATTTTATCCGATAAAGACGAAGATCACATTGCGCAAACAGCAGTATAGCTCTGGCACAACATACAGAATGGAAAGGGAGATGGCAGCATGAGTATGATTCCATATGTAATTGAACAGACAAGCAGGGGTGAGCGCAGCTATGATATTTTTTCGCGCTTATTGTCAGACAGGATCATCTTTCTGGGAGAGGAAGTCAGTGATACGTCGGCGAGTCTGGTTGTGGCACAGATGCTTCACTTAGAAGGGGAAGATCCAGAAAAGGATATTCAGCTGTATATTAACAGTCCAGGCGGCTCTGTCACCGCAGGTTTTGCAATCTATGACACGATGCAGTACATTAAGTGTGACGTGTCGACAATCTGTGTTGGGCTGGCGGCAAGCTTTGGCGCGTTTCTGCTCGCGGGTGGGACAAAAGGCAAGCGCATCGCCCTCTCCAACGCAGAGGTTATGATACACCAGCCCGCGATCCATGGAAATGGCTTTCAAGGGCAGGCGACAGACATCAGGATCATGTCCGACCATATGCAGAAAAGCAAACAGCGGCTGAACCGCATTTTGGCGGAAAATACAGGAAAATCTATAGAGGAGATTGCCCTCGCAACAGAGCGTGACAACTATATGTCGGCACAGGAAGCACTGGAATTTGGGCTGATTGACAAGGTGATTTCACAGAGAATATAAATTGTAACAAGAAATACAATAAACTGTCACTTGGATATTACAAAATAAATGGGTTTATGTTATAATGAGCATTAGCGAGAAGCGCATAAAGGAGGACTTTTTAATGGACAAGAAAGCAATGTATCATTTAACGTATGGGCTGTTTATATTAACTGCCAAGGAGGGGGACAAGGATAATGGATGTATTGTCAATACGGTTTCTCAGGTAACGACGGAACCCAACCGTATCGTGGTGGCGGTCAACAAGAAGAATTACACACATGATATGATTGTGCGGACAGGCGTATTCAATGTATCGATCTTAACAGAAAATTCAAAGTTTGATACGTACAAGCACTGGGGATTCCAGAGCGGTGCAGATGTGGACAAGACAGAGGCGATCACTTATCAGCGGGCTGAAAATGGGGTGATCTATATTGCCGAGGAAACCAATGCATATCTATCTGCAAAGGTGGTTTCTGCGACAGACCTCGGTACGCACACACTGTTTCTTGCAGATGTGACAGACGGGGCAGTATTGTCAGAGGACAATTCTGTGACTTACGGCTATTACCAGAAAAATATTAAGGCTGCACCCACAGCAACAGAAAAGAAAAAAGGATTTATCTGTACTGTATGTGGATACATTTACGAGGGTGATGTTCTTCCGGATGACTTTGTATGTCCGTGGTGCAAACACCCGGCATCTGATTTTAAGCGAATGGAGTAGAAGAGGATAAAGGAGAATCATAAGATGTATCAGCTCATAGACGGAAAGCGGATTTCGCAGGAGATTAAGGACGAACTGAAAGAAAAGGTGGCAGTGTTAAAGGAGCAGGGAAAAAATATCTGCCTTGCAGTGATTCAGGTAGGAAGTGATCCGGCATCTAGCGTGTATGTAGGCAACAAGAAAAAGGCGTGTGCCTATATTGGGATTGAATCGCTGGCATACGAACTTCCGGAAGAGACTACAGAGCAGGAGCTTTTGGACTTGGTACAGAAGCTCAATGCGGACGACAGGGTGAACGGTATCCTTGTCCAGCTTCCGCTTCCCAGGCAAATCAATGAGGAGAAAGTAATTCGGGCAATTGCGCCTGAGAAGGATGTCGACGGATTTCACGAGAAAAACGTTGGAGCGCTCTGTGTGGGCAGTAAGGGTTATGTGTCCTGCACGCCGCTTGGCATTATCCAGCTGTTAAAGCGTTCCAACATCGAAATCTCCGGAAAGCACTGTGTTGTGATTGGGCGCAGCAATATCGTGGGCAAGCCGATGTCCATGCTGTTATTGAGGGAAAATGGTACTGTCACAGTCTGCCATTCACGCACACAGAATCTCAGGGAAATTACCAGACAGGCAGATATCCTCGTAGTAGCAATCGGAAAGCCTGGATTTGTCGATGATTCCTATATCAAAGAAGGAGCTGTTGTCATCGATGTCGGGATTCACAGGGACGAGAACAACAAACTCTGCGGTGATGTTGATTTTGAGAAAGCCGCGCCGCACACAAGCGCCATCACGCCGGTTCCGGGTGGTGTAGGACCGATGACAATCGCGATGCTGATGTATAACTGTGTGTCGTCAGTGGAGTAATAAATAACTCATGACAATGACTTGTCACAAGTTATTTCTGAACAGTTCCTAAGACAATTTGCTTCAGATCACATTCCCGGAACAGATTGCTGACAGCGATTTTGTACTCGGCATAATCAGATGCCTTGCGTATTTTTTTGAGATATCTGTCTGACGCTGTGAAGCTTTCACTTAGGTAAGTCCACAAGTCTTTCATCTTGAAGAGGGTCGGTGTTTCCCCTGCCATCTGTGCAGAATAACCGGCAAAGATTTCATCGTGAAAGGCTTTGAGATTTTCTTTTGTAGACAGCTTTGCGGCGTCATTCTTTTTTAGTAGTGCGGTCAGTGCCGGATTCCTGAGAATGCCGCGCCCAATCATAATGCAATCTGTCGCAGGGACAGCGTTTAGGAGCTCTTCATGACTTTTAGGGGAAGTGATATCTCCATTATAACAGAGCGGAATGTCTGGCAGGGCGGCAATGGCAGCAGAGAATGCCTCCTTATGGGGTGTGAATTTGTATAGTTCTTTCTGCAGGCGTGGATGGATGATCAGCTCGGCAATCGGATATTTTTTGTAGATTGCAAGTAGATGCTCCCATTCATCGACTGATTCCACGCCAATTCTTGTCTTGATGGAAATCCTGAGTGGTGATTTGTCATAGATTTCATATAAGAAGTTGTCCAGCTCATCAGGGACACTCAAAAATCCCGCACCGCGCTTTCTGGCAGTGACTGTTCCAGAAGGGCAGCCGAGATTAAGATTTACGGTCTGGTATCCGTACTCGGCGAGCTTCTTGGCAATCTGTAAAAATTCGTCCGCGTGGTTGGTCAGGATCTGCGGTACAATCTCGATTTTTTCATTGTGTTCAGGGAGAATCTCGTTCATCTCACGCCGGTTCATCTTCTTGCTGGCGATAAAAGGCGTAAAGTACTTGTCGATACCGCCGAAGTAATGATTGTAGGCGTTTCTGTATATGTAAGTCGTGATTCCCTCCATTGGTGCCAAATATATATTCATAAAAACTCCTCTTTGTCTATAGCCAGTCTTTGGATCAATTCTGTTCACTTTCTAATAATCCTAAATACAAACGCTCATGGACGAGCTATGCAATGTCAAGTATACTACAGAACGCAATGTTATAACAAGAGTGTATTTCCACTATAGCGATGGTAAGGAACTGTAGAAAAATAAGTGACATATTTTGACTTGTCTATTTTTCCGATTGCACAGGTCAAAAAGTCTCGCTGTAGCGTACTACGCCTGTGTTCTTGACCTGCACCCTCGAAGAAAAGTTGCACATGTTATTTCTGAACTGTTCCTAATTTGATTAATTTGGGGTGGAAGAGCATAGGATTATATGGTAAGCTATAGAAGCAAAGATAAAAACACAACGCAAGGAAGCCTTGCAGAATTTTTTACATTAATCTGATTTTAATCTTATCAACATTTTTGTTTAATTTTGATTGTTTATGATAACATCATCAGATAGATAAAATAGTTGAAACAATCAAGAAGAGGAGAAAAGAAAAATGGATAATTTTGAAAAGGTAGAAAAATTAAGGGAACATGCAAACGTATCTTACGAGGAAGCAAAGCAG
>JAIEEY010000484.1 GCA_029067205.1 Lachnospiraceae bacterium | reverse complement strand
AACAGCTTTCCTCAAAAATCGTGTCAACTAATTCCGTCAACATTTCTTTTTCTTCATCATTCAGTTTTTCAGCTAACTTTTCTTGGAGTTCGCTCCCTTTGTCACAAAGTTGCTGATGTTCGGGGCTTCGTCCTTCCGTTCCGCTGTCTACACGGAGTTGGTCGGTCAAAAACGCTTCCAAAATCTTTCCCATTCTGTTTATCTGTCCTTTCGATTTCGTCCACAAGCCGCTTGCAAGACGGAGCCGGACAGTGCTATAATATTTGTGTGGCTCGCCTTGTTGCGGGTGGCATACTGTGAAGTGGTGCAAATACCTTTGCCGGGCGCACCACTTCCTCTATAAGTTTTCAAGGGCTTTTATCCCGTCACGCAATCCCTGTGGGCGTTTTACGTTTTTACGTTCGCAGTAATCGTCAAGGATTTGTAATTCCTCTTTTGTTACCCGAATATCCAGACGGATATTTTTCGGATTTTCTTCAACGGGTCGCCCTCGCTTTTTGGTCGGCATATACACCCCCTTTCCTTGCCGGTACTTTTATTATAATTGATTACCGACAACAATTCAAGAATTATTTACCGACAACAAATATATATCAGACTGGATATATACCGATTATCCGAACTTCTTGAATTTCGATTTCCGCAATTCATGAATTTCGGTTTTCGCAATTCAAGAGTTTCGATTTTCGCAATTCAAGAGTTTCGATTTTCGCAATTCAAGAGTTTCGATTTTCGCAATCTAATAATACTGATATTATTTAGACTGATTATAGTCATACTTATCAATCAATCATATCCTTTCCCTTCCTTTCCTTCCCCTCCCTAGTCGGTATCGCTGACAAAGTTCTTGACATAAATGATATTCGGTTTCCCCATTCCCTGCCTTACGCTCTCGATAAGCCCTATGCCTTTTGCACTGTCAAGCTCCGCAAGCAGTCTGACCGCTTTGCCGCTTGCACAATGGAAACGCTTCTGTATCTCGTCAATCGTGAAGTAGAGGTATATGCGCCCCTGTCCGTCAATCCAACCGTTTTTCAGTGACAGTTCCATGCGGTCTATCAGCATACCGTAGAGCAGTTTTGCGTCTGTGGAGAGTGCTTTAAAGCGGCTGTCCGTAAACAACAGCTTCGGTATGCGGTAAAAAGCGTATTGCCCGCCCTGTTTCCCGTAAAAGTAATCAAACGGCATTTCCCTTTTTCTCCTTTCCCTGTTTGAATAGCGTTTTCTTTCCCCCTGTCTGCCCTGTCAAAGAAGAATACCCTTTCATGGTTCGGTTTTCCGTTTCCCCTGTCTGAACAGCAGATTTTGAGATTAAAACGCCCATATCTGCACTGTCTTATTCCTTACCTTGTAAACGTCTTGTTGCCTGTTCTTTCTGTTCCTCGGTCAAGGTAACGGTGCGCTCTTTGGAACGTATGCTGATAAAGTTCCTCGGCATGGCGTAGGTCTTGCCTGCTTCGGTTTCCGCTATGCACTGGAAGCTCTGCGGGTTCTTCTCAACAAGTTTATCCATTTTCCTTATCCACGCCGGATAGGAAGTGTAGAGGGTGGCGGTTTCTTCATCAGCGCAAAAGCTGATATGTACTTCCTGCTCGCATTTCATCAGTTTCATGGTCTTAGTGTCCTCCTTTCCCTGCAAAAAAGGACTGCAAACTGTCTGTACAGTCGGCAATCCTTTTCGGTATGTCAAACAATGGCTGTGTCCTTTGCTCTTGGTATCTTTGGCACTCCCTTGTCTGACACGATATAATAAATTCCCTTTTCCCTGTCCTCGGCTCTTATGGCTTCCTTTTGGGTGTCAATCTGTGCTTTTTTCTCCGCTTTTATGCGTTCCTCATAGGCTTTCTGCTTTCCGTTTGCCTTGCGCTTTAGGTAGTTTTGGTGCAGCTTTTCCTTTCGGGCTTCCCGTTTCCTTTGTTCTTCCAACTGTTCCGGCGTTAGTTCCGGCTGTTCCATATCGGGCGGTATAAACTGCCCGATCATGTTAAAATGTATCTCTATTTTCTGCGGGCTGTCGGCTCTGCCTTTCTTCTCACGCTCATGGACAACGATTTTCTCAACAAACTCATTCAGCATGACGGTTGTTAGCTGTTCAAAGTTTTCGTACCGCTTCACAAGCGCAAGGAAACGTGCCGCCGATTTCCTGTCATTCTCATAATTTTCCTGCATGGTCTTGTATTCCATAACTTCCTGTGTTAGCTGTTCCTGTTCCTTTTCGTACTGGTTGGACAGTGTTTCATACCGCTTGTCTGACAGCTTCCCCAATACATTGTCCTCATAGATTTTCGCTATCAGTATTTCCAGTTCCCCGATACGCTTTTCACACACTGCAATACGCTTTTTCTGTGCGGTAAAATCAACGGTCTGTTTCTGTTCAAGCTCTGCCTGTATCTCTTTTGCAAAGGCTTCCCTGTCAACGCTTGCATGGCGTATCACTTCCCGTATCATTTCTGAAACAATCTCCATGACATTATCCGCCTTGATGCGGTGCGCTGACTTACAGCGTGTGCCAATCGGTGTTTTGCTGTAATTTGCACAAGTGTACTGTGGTATGCGCTTCCCGTTGTTTACCCTGTGGACATACATCTTGCCCCCGCAGTCCGCACAATACATCAGTCCTGTTAATGGGTGCGCTTCGCCCCAACCGTCGGGGTATCGCCTTACCTGTCCCCTTATCCGCTGTACGTTGTCAAAAGTTTCTTGGTCTATGATCGGCTCGTGAGTGTCCTCGAATATCAACCACTGGTCTTGAGATACATAGTGGCTTTTCTTGTCCTTGAAATGCTTCCTTGTCTTGAAATTTACCGTATGCCCTAAATATTCCTGCTTGGCTAGGATATGGCACACCGTAGAGCTTCCCCAATGGTAAATGTCCTTAAATTCCCTGTTTTGGTACAATCCCACGCCTAACTGCGCTTGGTGGTATGCGGGGATTGGTATTTTATCCTCTGACAGTTTTTTCGCTATCTGATACGGTCCATATCCCTCCATTGTCATGTGGAATATCCTGCGGACGATTTCGGCGGCTTCCCCGTCTATGATCCATTTTTCTTTGTCCTCCGGCGATTTCAGATAGCCGTAGGGCGGGGAGCTTGCAACGTGCTTTCCTGCCTGCCCTTTGGCTTGGAAAGTGGACTTGATTTTCTTGCTTGTATCCCTTGCATACCATTCATTCATGATGTTCCGGAACGGGGTAAAATCATCATCTCCGCTGAAGCTGTCCACACCGTCATTGACCGCAATAAGCCTTACGCCCATTTTCCGCATGGTTTCCATGTACATACCGACTTTGAGGTAGTCACGCCCTAAACGGCTCATGTCCTTGATGCAGACAACCTTTACATTCCCTTTTTCAATCTGTTCCAACATGGCAACAAAACCGGGGCGGTCGAAGCGTGTACCCGATATTCCGTCGTCCGTAAAGTGCCGGATATTCCCTAGACCGTTGCGCCTTGCGTATTCCTCTAACATCTGCTTTTGGTTGGATATGCTGTTGCTTTCCCCCTGCAATTCATCATCATGTGATAAACGCTCATACAATGCTGTGATTTCCTGACTCATAAATCAATCCTCCTTTCCGCTGTGTGCCTGTTTTCGGACTGTTCAGCTATTTTGTTGTTGTTTGATGAATAAGTCTTTTTCAGCTTATAACACCCGCCGCAAGTTTGTATTTTTTATATTGGCGGACAGCGAAATGATTAGGGTCTTTTCCCTCCAGTTCCTCAAACAGCAGGTCAACAGCGTTCTTGAAATTCTCGTCATCTTCCCTTGCTTCGCTCGCATCTATCATATCAATCAGCATTGCGAAATTCTGTTCTTCCTCCGGGGCTTCATACCAGATATAGGCAATGAGCGCTGTGTAATACAGCTTTTCGGCTTTCACCCAAAAATCTTCGCCGGATTGCTGCCCCTCTCCTTTGGTATTGACAATAATCGTGTTTACAAGTTTCAGAATGTCCTTTTCGCTCCGCAGATAGGCGAAGGGATTGTAGTGCATGGACTTTGCAAAGTTTATGGTATTGAGGACTTTTATCTTATAGCCGCCCTTTTTGAGCATCTTTCCACACTCAATTAAGACGGTGCCTTTCGGGTCAGTGACAACATAGCTGCTGTGCATCTGCATAAGGTTCGGTTTTACAAAAAACCTCGTCTTGCCTGAACCGGAACCGCCGATAACAAGAATATTTTTATTCCTTGCGTACTTTGGCTCTCTCGGTCTGCCTGACATCATCAGCCGCTCCGTCTGCGTCAGCAGGATATTATTCTCAAATACGGAATCCATGTAAGGCTCTATATCTTTTGCATTTCCCCACCTTGCGGAACCATACTCCATGCCGTGCCGGAACTTCTTGGCATTCTTGGCTTTGAAATACACTGCAAGCCTTAAAGCAATGCCGCAGCACACCCCTATCAGCAGATCTCTTGGATAGAAGCTCGGCAGGGGATTGGAAAACAGCCCCTCCATTCCTTCCATGACCGCCATCATCTTTGCAGAAGCGTCCTGCCCCGGCGATACCCGCCACAGGCACGCTATCTTGTCACAGAAATACCCTGCAAGGACATAGGGCAGGTTCATCAGGACAAGTTTCTTTTTGTCAATGTTCCCGGTCTTTGCCTTTAGGTTCTTCGGAATGGCTTTCAGGTCTTTGGCAATGCCGTTTATGATATTGCTCATAGGCTCTGCCCCCTGTCCTTTTTCTTCTCCCGGCTCCGTTCCCGGTTCTTGTCCTGCGATAATGCATCTTTTAGATGCTTCAATTTTTCCCTTACGGAAACCCTGCCTTTCTTTTTCTCGTTACCATAAACAAATTCCTTGAATGCCTGCGCCACCACATCGGTATCCCTGCCCTTAAAAAAGACCATGTACTTGGGCGGGTCTGTCGTTTTGTCTTTCTTTATGGCAAAATCAACATTGTACTTTTTGGCTACACGCTCAAAAGATTTGATGTTGCCGTCAGTGACTTCAATCGACGATACCCCCACGCCATCGCCAACGAGCTTTTTTACAGAAGTCTTTCCATGCGTTTTCTGTGCTTTCTGCTTACGGTGGTTCAGATACATTTTCATTGCAGATTTCAGCACGTTGGCATCTAATTTTGCGGTCTTAATCACAAGGGCAATCGTTTTCTGTGTTACTTCCTCCTGCATTAAGCACCTCCTTGTTACGTTCCGGGGAAAAACCATACACTAAGGCGGAATCCCCCGGCAGATAATGTCACGGACAATATTCATTGCAGAATACACCATATCCCTCCTTCCAACTTCTGGACATCATGTCCAGAAGTCACTATATTCTTTTCTGCTCTCTGTACCTCTGTTCCATTTTCTTGTTTTCATCCCGGACTATCTTATTGAATGTGATAAAAAATTTCATAAAAAGGCAAAACCGCATAAAGTTTCTGGATATTCCTTTCAATATCTTTTTCATACGCATTTGTCCCTCCTTTCCACTTCTGGACATCATGTCCAGAGGTTATCATTTTTCATTCAAGCAATAGATTGTGTGGAGATTGGCAGACAGCTCATGATTGTCGTACTCCACATCATCAAGAAGCAGCGCCTGAAACAGCACATCCTTTACACCGTCAAGCCGCACAATCTTCTGTTCCTGTTCGGTAAGGTGTCCATATTCCACCCCGTCTGAAACAACAGATTTCCGTGCCGCTTCACAGTGGGTGAACAGACCGAGGATATATCTGTTTGACATGATAAAGGCATATGTTTCCTGCCCGTCATGAGTAATCCGATATTTTTCTGCTTCTCCCTCTGGAAGTGTAAAGATGCACTGTACCGTTTCCAAACTCAGACCACTACTGTAATCAGGGTGTAACAGCTTTTTATACATCTGTGCCTTTGCATAAATCTTCTCCCGGTCTATGACGGAATAGGTGCGCTTAAACTTCGGATTTTTACAGAAAACATTCACGTCCATATACACGTTATTGATTATGGTCTTTTCTGCATACTGCCGGAAAGTCTTTACCCTTAACAGATAGGCAAGCACTTCGTCCAGCTTTTCCTCTGACGTAATAATCTGGAAAGGCTTGCTGCCAAACTCCAGCCTGTCAAACATAAGCGGGCAGCTCCCTTTTTTTACCTCACGCTCCATTGCCCTTCTGACGTCCCGTAATGATTCCACATCTATCTCCTTTCCGCTTCCTGATACATTAACCGGAAGCAATAAAAAAGGGCAGCTACAAATCTGCTGATCCATAACCGCCCTTACGCTGTCTTTTATTTATCATTTTTTTAACACAGAGGTCTTCCACCTCCATACCTCTGGAAACCTTGACTAAAGTGTGATTGAAAAGATAATCACACTTTAGTCAAGGCTCGAAAATGCCACCCACCACACTTTGGCAGGCTCATACTGTTTCTATTCCCGCTGCTTTTGCGAAATGCTGTTTCCTGCCCATAAGCTCATTCTGCTTTTCCTCTGGCAATCGCTTAAAAAAACATCATAGTCGATATCATTTATGCCCATTTCCTTTGCAAGCACAATGATCTGTGTGTGCAGCCATTCCTCCCACAAATCTTCAAACATTTCTTTGCTGTTAGTGAAAGTAAAATCATTCTCAAAGCCTGTCGGTGGTGTGTAATATTGCAGCTTCACAAAACCATACCTGCCAACATCAACTACCACGATGTCCACATCTTCAAGTTCTGCAAAGGCATCTGCCACCTTCCGGCATTTTTTCTGTTCTTCTTCTGTAATGTATGTTTTTTTCTCCATAAGCCCCTGCATCTCCTTACACCTATTTTTTTATATATCCGTCAGAATGTCAATCCTTGAAAGCCTTTCCACAAGGGTATCGTCCGGTTCAAATTCCCTCAAAAGGGAAGTATCAGCGAAGATAAACCTCTCTTTATAATGGTTCATAATATCCAGCATCATCAGGAAAAAATCATGATGATAAAGGAAACTGACAAGGCAGAGCAGTTCACTGTCCTTTAATTCCCCTATCCTGAAATAATTTTCAAAATCATAGTGGTCTGCAAATTTACAGAAAGCCAGCTTTTCTAACAGCAGCGCCTTCCCCATGCCGTCCTGTTCTTCATATCTTTTCCGCAGTTCTTTCTTATCCATAACTCTGTACTCCTTTACATTTCATCTCCATTTTTAGTAACTATAACCATCTCCATTATAGGAGCATAATAATACATATTCAAGTAGAAAGTAGAGGAAAATACCGCACATTATGATTAAATTCGACAAACTTTTTCAAACCTTAAAGGAAAACGGAATCAGCCAATACAGCCTATATACCCGTCACGGTGTCAGCAGGTCACAGATACAGCGGCTGAAAAATAACCAGTCCGTTACTACCCACACGCTGAACATGATACTGAATATCTTGGGCGAGGACTTTACGCTGAATGACATCGCTGAATTTACACCGGATACAGAGCAGGCAGAAAAATAAGCTGCCTTGTTTTTGCCACCTCTGGACATTGTGTCCAGAAGTTTATTAAGTAATTCCTTTTTCTTCCCACCCTCCGCCATACATATCATGCTGTACCTCCTGCTGGTAGTAATGGTTCATGGTTGAGGGGGCATTGTAAAGTGTTGTAATCAGATATGCCCTGATGTTTGTAATCTTTGTGTCGGTATTTTTCATACAGTCCATGACATACGCCACATGGCTGCTGTTCAGTTTCAGGAAACGGGATTTTACAAGCTCATACGGGTAATCTTCCCCATTGATACGGATTGTCCTGCGCTTCACACAGACCACATCACAGACGGTTTCATAGATTTCCTCGTACATTTCCCTATCTCCATACTGGTCATATTTCATGTGGTGTTCATATTCCAGATTGTCACGGATCAGTGACATATATGCACTCGTTTCATCAATCACATCAATCGCATCAGCATTTCCCGTAGATTGATTGATAGGATTGGTATAACTCATATCAGTATGGTTCTGATCTGTTTGATTATAGTTAGTATAATTAGGGTCTGATTTTTGAACTTCTGCAAGTTCAGTTTCTGAATTTCTTGAAGTCTGTTTTCTGAACTTCTGCAAGTCCAAATTCTGAACTTCTTGAGGTTCAGTTTCTGAACTTCCAGAAGTATAATTATTGAACTTCTTGAAGTTCAGATTTTGAACTTCTGTGGATTTATCAGCTTTTGCGGCTGTTTCGTCCGGCTTTTTTTCCTCCGCCGCAAAGTTTTTCACATAAATTATATCAGGCTTTCCAAGCCCTCTGCGTTTCTTTTCTATCAGCCCGATACCATTATCGCTGTCAAGCTCCTTGATGACTTTTACACAGGTTGCCCTTGCACAACCCAAATCTTCCATTATATTGTCAACAGTATAGATGATATATGCCCTGTTTTCATCGTCCAGCCACCCATTTTTCATTGACAACGACATTCTGTCAAGCATCAGCCCATATAGGAGCTTAGCATCGCTGCTAAGCCCCTTGAAACGCTCGTCCTTAATCAGCAGGCGTGGAACACGGTAAAAGGAAAACTGCTCTGCTTCAATGCCATAGTAATAATCAAACTTCAATGGCTCGCCCATTTTACCGCCTCCTTTACTGCTTATTCTGCCATTCCTCCAAAAGCTGGATAATGATGCCCTCTATGTCATCATTGGAATAGTCCTCTGAAAAATATCTGCTGATCTTATCGCCCTTAATCGTTACCTTTCTTTCCTTCGGCTTTTCCTTCGCCAGTATCAGCCTTACCATTGGAAGCGTAAGCTCGCCGCTTTTCCCATACTCCTTCAGTTCTGCCGATTGGGAAGTGTTCACTGCCGCCCCTGTTTCCTCAAGGATAACCGATACCCATTGCTGGGCTTCTTCGGTCAGGAACGAAATATCCACGCCCTGCGCTATCCCTATCTTTTTCTTATCCACCATGTCAAGCAGCTCATCGGATAGCCTTGCAAGCCATACATACCTCTGCACCGTCTTTCCACTCTCCCCGGCTGCTTCCCCCACTTCGTCGAGGGTACTGCCGCCTTTGCTGCCCTGATGCTTCATCGCTTCATACTTCATGGCATAAGCCTTTGCTTTTTCGCTCGGTAAAATGTCCTCACGCTGGATATTGGAATCCACCATAATAATCGTGGCTTCATCGTCCGTATAATCCCTGACAATGACGGGCATTGTGTCTAACCCTGCCCTTTCAGAACCCCGTTTCCTCCGGTGTCCGGCTATGATTTCATAGCCGCCTTCTGCCCTCGGTCTTGCAATTCCGGGTACAAGCACACCGTGTCTGCTGATGCTCTCTGTGGTTTCCTCCATCTTTTCATCATCAAGGACACGGAACGGGTGTCCTTTGAATGTATGTAAATCGGTCAGCTTCACATTGATGATCTGCTCCCCCGCCGCATTCTCCGCACCGCCAAATAAATCATCATAACTGCTCAATTTGACCTTTGATGCGCTCCCTGCCTTATTGCCCATTGCCAAGCACCTCCTCCGTCAAAGACTGATATGCGCCTGCAACTCTGCCTTTCGGATCATGCTGGTAAATGCTGATGCCTTCTGCAGAAGTTTCCGCCGCTCTCACGGACATCGGTATGCTGTTCTCAAATATCCGTACTTTACTGCCATAAGTTTCGATGAGCAGTGCTGTAATATCCCTTGCATAATTGGTACGGTTATCTACCATTGTCATTAAAATTCCCTCAATCTCCAGTTTGGGATTAATCTGCCGCTTTACCTTGCCTATGGTCTTAATAAGCTGCTCCAACCCTTTAACGGGCAGATATGCCGCCTGCACTGGAATGAGTACACTGTCCGCACAGGCAAAGGCATTTATGGTAATCATGCCAAGCGAGGGCATACAGTCAATCAAAATGTAATCGTACTTATCCTTTACCATATCCATATAGGAGCGCATCATAATCTCCCTGCTCATCACATTCACAAGGGAAACTTCCAGACCAGACAGCTCAATGTTCGCTGGCAATAAGTCAATCCCTTCGTCATGCTTTAAAATACCATAGCCCGGCTCAATTTCTTCATCGTTGATAACCTTTTCCATTACATTTGCAAGGGTAACTTCCAGCTTGTCCGGCTCCGTGAAGCCAAGACTTGCAGTCAGACTTCCCTGTGCATCTGCATCAATAACTAAGACTTTCTTTCCCTGCTTTGCCAGCCCAATCCCTAAGTTGCTCGTTGTGGTAGTCTTTCCGACACCGCCTTTTTGGTTTGCGATTGCTATAATTTTACACATGGTTTTATTCCTCCGTTTAGTTAGATTTTTCTTTGATGTTGGCTTTCTGCACTTCCACATAAGCCCGGTAATATCTGTTTGTACCTTTATTACGGTACAACTCCGAGAACTCCATCACAGCCACTTTGGGCTGTCTTTTCAAAATCTTCTCGAACCACTTAATATCATTCTTTGTTCCCATCAGTCGAATTTTCAGCACGTTTCCTCTCCATTTCCGCAAGGATTTCTTCAATGGGCTTCTGCTTTTGGCAATACTCCGGATAACGGAGCTGAATGCCCTGCCAGAAGTACATTGCGTAACCACAGCAGAAAATATCGCTTACGGAATACTCCCTGCACTCTCTTACCTGTTCGTCCCTGCTCTCATAATCATCCACGCTTGGTGTTCCGTCCGTGTAAAGGTTAAAGGCAAGCCTTACCACACGGACACTGCCGCTTGTCTGCCAGCCTTGATGCAGGCATTCCGGCTTGATGTACCCGGACTTAATATCATAAATCTGGCTGAAATGATTTCTTGTGTCCTCCGATATACCGAGAATGTAGATCAAAGCCTTGTGATAACAGTCCTGATACCTCGCCTGTTCCAATTTCTCATAATAAAATTTCTCATGTTCCTCGTCTGCAAAAACCATGTGTGTGTTATTGGCGCTCTGCGCCTCTGCTCTTAACGTTGTGTTATTCATCATTTCTACCTCCAATTTTATTTTTTGACCATAACAAAAGGACACTCCCAAATTCTCACTTGGAAAGTGTCCTTGAAGTACAAAATATTAAAATTAGATGTCGCACAAAACGTATTATCAGGTATTATTCCGTATTATGCGTAGCAAATTTGTAGTAAATTTGTAGTAAATCGCAACTCAAAATCGCTGAAACCCTTGATTTTACTGGTCTTTTTTGTCTAATGACTTCATCGTGGGAAGATAATGGACATGTCAGATTCACAAATTATTTGAAAGCACGAGGCTTTTCGTCAAATTCATGGTTTGATTATAAAAGAAAAACGAATAAGAAATTTGTAGAGAAACGTCACTTTTATTTACAGATGGCATTCTTTTTAGCTCTGCCAACCTCCAATGAAATAGAACAGTTTCTTAATTTTAATGGACACACTATAAAAAGCCCATTTCGAGAATTTCCAAATACCGTTTTTTATGATTATGACATATGCAGGTACATAGATGCAGGAATCAGCTTCGATTTAATCAATGTAATGCTTGAATCCATATAAAAACCAACTCCCCGAACAATTTCGTTCAGGGAGTATATTTTTATTCTTCGTTTAACATTCCAAAATATTTTAATGCTTCTTTTATAATCTCCTCCTTTTCAAGTGGACAATTTGGTACTTTATTGCCATCTGTTTTGGGTTTATTGAAGTTTTCCCTTGTTTCCAAACCACATTTTCTTTTAACCTGAGATATATACAAACTTGATACTTTTGTTTGGTAATGCTCTAATATGTAATTTTTAATCTCTTGATAGGTTGCCCTACCGATACATTCCCTCCTGTCAGCCTCATCTAAGTCGATTTCAATCTCAATACGGGTAGATTTGTTTCCAATATTTCTCCGCGACAAAAGGACACACGTCTCCACATGCCCCGAGTGTGCAATAAAGATGCACTCACCTTGGCTTGCTAGGTAAATATAAGCCATAAACTAACGCTTTAATTTTTCACAAAACCCATAATGAGCGGCATATCTATCTCTATGTTTTCCCATAAAAAATTAAGAATTGCTTTTTAGACAAACCTTTGATTGGCTTTGTCATGATTTGAAATCTGCTTTTTACTATAACATATATTACTTCATTTAAAAATATCATAGAATTTTATTCTTGGATAGACTTTTCCGAAACATAAATAGTCAGAATAAAACCTCCAAATCTTTTGGACTTGGAGGCATTATTTTGACTATTTAATTGATTTTGTATATTATTCTCCGCTCAACAACTTTAATATCTTGACTAAAACGCTGGGTAAAGGAACTTCTAATCGTTTAACATTATTCAATATAGCCATTCCTGAATCGTATATGTAAAACGCGATAACTAAAATTCCGATATTCAATCTATTTTTTAACACTAAGATGTCTACTACATTTGCGATAACAATCAAAAGTATCACAGATGCCTTTTTTACAAATATATTTTCTTTTTCCTTTTCACAATT
>JAIEEY010000483.1 GCA_029067205.1 Lachnospiraceae bacterium | reverse complement strand
CTCTTCCTGCACTTCCCTCGCCTCACCCCTGTAAAACCGCTGGAATATCCTGTTCCACTCTTTTCGCGGAATCCCGATGCCTTCATCTTCAATCTCAATGCGCAGATAAACAGTCATCTTAATCATGCGAATCGTGATTTTCGTCTGATTAGCACTGTATTTCACCGCATTTTCCAGCACGTTCAAAAACGCCTCACACAACCACTTAGGATCATGGAAAACCTTGACCTGCTGCAATTCTTTCTCCGATTCTAGCTCAATCTCGATTGCCTTCTCCTCTGATTTTGGATAAATGCGGTTGACTGCAAGCAGAATCGTATCAAACAGATTCCGATCTGCCTTTTCCAACACAATCATTCCTGTCTCCATACGGGAAATATTGACCAGCGCCGATACCAACTCTTCAAGCCGCAGGATCTGATTACAGCATCGTTCCAGAAATTCCTGATATTCTGCCTCACTCAGATTGTCAGACTGCAGGATTTCAAAACTCGTCTTGAGCGCCGCAACCGGCGTTTTCAGCTGATGGGAAATATCTGTCACAAGTACTTTCGTCTCTTCCCGTTCGATTTCTGCCTGCTGACGAAACAAAGAAATGCTGTCTGCCAGTGAAACAAACTCCAATAGAAACCGCCCCAAATCCTCATCATATTCCTCTAATATGCTCTGACGGTTATCAAGCTGCAGAAAACTTCCTGACGCAATGTCACGCAGAGCAATTACTTGCTCCTGCAGCCAAAGCAATTCCTTTTTTTGCACCATCTTTTGCCTCTTATCAGTCTGAACAAATAAGACCAGCAGCCCGGCATAAAGCAGTAAAAATATCACAATCGTAGTGATCCAGCTGACATACAGAGATTTTTTATAGCGGTTGGCAAAATCTTTATGAAATCCATACTGCTCTAAACTCTGTTTCGCATCTGCTGCGTCTGCCGCAATCTGCCCTTTTAACAGTCCTGTTACAATATCGATCGGCTCCATTCCATCATTCTGCCGCTCCAAAGCCACATACAGGATTTCCACTTTTTCCTTATATCCGTACCATGCAAGATGCATCAATAACCCTGCCAGTAAAGCCATAACAAGGAACAGGAAGACTGCCTTTGCAAATGTTCCGTTATCTTGTCTATTTTTTCTCATATGCTTTCGTGCTGTTAGCCCACAACAGCTTTTTGCGCAGACACCAGTAGACAATGGCGCCCACAGGAAGAGCAGCAACAAACTTCCTGCTGCCAGTGCTGTATATTTTAAAAGCGGAAAGGACAAACCAGCTTACATTTCCGCCTACATGTAAACCAGCAGACGAAACCTGTATCCCAAATCCCATAAAAGTCAACGCTGCCGCCAGCCACACCCCAAACAGCCGAGGACGTTTCCGAAGAATGTCAACTGCTGTGACAATAATAAAGAGATAGGACAGGACACTAAGAAGCAGCAATGCCCACTGAAGCGCAGAATTCTTCCCAGCAGTTGTGAAGCCTCCGCTGATCAGCACAGGTTCAGCTCCAACATTGAGATTGAACTGGTACAGTCCTTCTCCATTGTCATCAGACCGATAGGTAAGGGTGATGGTGTAATCCTGAGCCTGGGTATAGACGTAATACTGAGCCTGGCAGATGAGGAAATCCCCGGTTTTATTAAAATTCTTCCTGGTGTTGATGGAATTCAGCTTCGTGGTGTATTCGCCAGATTTTTCCCAAAGCTGACGGACGGCCTCATATGACTCGTCAAATTCCTCTCTGGTAACAACGCCCGGATACATCGATAGAAAGATCCGATCAGCATCGTCCTCATTTAATGCCTCAATTAAATATGCTACCTCCTTATCCATATCCTCATTTCTGAGTAAATCCGCGCATCCCGACAGAATGCAGCAGAACAGAATGGTAAACAACAACATTATTGCACTTGATTTTTTCATTGGAATCCCCCTCTTAAAATATACCCCATCCCTCTGACATTTTTAATGTACTGCGGTTTTGCCGGATCTTCTTCCACTTTTTCACGCAGACGGCGGATCATGACCGCGATCGTATTTTCCTCCACGAAATCTCCCTCCGCATCGAAGAGAAACTCCAAGATCTGATTCTTGGACAAAATCTGGTTTGGGTTCTGTACAAACAGAATCAACAGCTTCCACTCAGTTTTGGTGAAAAAAAGCTCTTCATTTTCCCTCCATGCACGCATCTCATTCATGTTAACACGAAGCTTTCCAAAAGATATTTCACTGTTTGACGCTTTCTTGTTTCGCCCAAAAAACGCCTGAACCTTCAATGTCAGCACTGACAGGGAAAATGGCTTTGCGACATAATCATCTGCCCCAGCGCCATATCCCATCACGTAATCTGTCTCACTGCCCAATGCTGTCAGACACAAAATGTAGATATCATTCCGCGCCTTCCGCACCTTCTTTATCAAATCCAGTCCATTGCCGTCTGGCAGTGTCAGGTCACAGATCAACATCTGCGGCTGGTGCGTCTCTAATACCTGCTCCGCCTCGCAGATACTGCCACATGCATATACCTGATACCCTGCTTTCTCCAGCGTAAAGCTCACTCCGCGGTTCACGCTCTCCTCATCCTCCAGCAATAAAATGACACCTTCCACAGAAAACTTCTCCTTTTATCTATATACTCTCAAAACACGCCCTAACATATCAAAAACTTGAGCCGACACTGCTCTCTTTTATCATATACTCCCAAAGCCTGTCTTACACACATCTGGTCAAATTTATTGTATCATTTTTTTTTATATATTTCAAACAAAGACATGCAAAATCACATACATAATTGATACCACAAAACACACAAACAGGTTAAAGCCTTTGTAGCTCTAACCTGTTTGTGTTTTCTCAAATAGAATATATGTGATTCTAACCATTATAGATATACCGCTTTTTTCATGCAATCAGAAAATTACCGTCTTTCATAAAATATCCTGTAATACAGTTTCAGATATTCCTCCAGATAATCTTTCTCTGGCGGGCATGCATTCTTTCCTATTTTTCTCAAATAATCACATCCACCATTGCAATACGGCAATAACTTACATGCCCTGCACTCGTCGACTTGATACGGATCTAGACAAAGTTCTGTGCCTGCACAGTCAGTGCGGTTCAAATGATAAACCAGCGCACCATTGGCAATCTGCGCAAAAGAATCGCCTGGATCATAAGAACGCTCACACTGATATAAATACAATGCCGGACCAACCACATAGTTGTTCTTTGCATAGACTCCGCAATACACACCAAAGTTCTGAAAACAACTCATATCACTGATCCGAAACTGGTGGTCTAACGCCCAGTTCGCCAGCTCGATTACACGCTTCATGTATGTGTCAACATCCAACTCAATCTCCACACAAGGTCTGTGGTCATAACTTACGATCCGACTGAAAGAAAAAGAAAGCGACGAATGCCTGTAACCTGAAAGTTCTTCAAAGATTTCCTTGATACTCTCAATACTGCTCTTACAGAGATTCAAATTCACGACAACACTGGTATACCTTGTCATGCTGATAATGTTCTTGATCACACGGTCGAAATCATACTCTGTTGACGGACGCAGCGCATCGTGTACCTCTCCTGCACCAACCATCGATACTGTCACATTCGTCATCCCATAACGCTCCATCATTCTGAAAAATTTCTCATCATATACAGATGCATTTGTCGAGATGGAATAACTATATGTATGCCGCTTATCCTTGTCTGCCTTCGCGCAAAACTTCAATATCTGCTCCTTTGCCAAAAGCGGCTCGCCGCCATACCAGTTGATATGGATCTTTTTCTGTGGCACTCCCAGCAAAAATGTATATAATCCGTCAAAATCAGCCTCTGTCATCTCTGAATATTCAAACCCTAGATTTCTCTGATAACAGTAGGTGCAGTCACTATTACAATGCAATGTACTGATCACTGTCAGATTTAACTCGTCCGCACTATTTACCGTTTTCCAATGCCTGCGTTGAATCTCTTTCAGCTCGTCGTAGTCGTCCTCTATAATGAATTTGTCTTCGTATAATTTCGGCCAGTAAATCGACATCGTATTGTTGGGATTTTGGAGACACTCAATGCAGCCTTCGTTTCGGTCTGCGGGAAGCTGGAGCAGCGTGTCATTGACCAGGTTGTAATACAGTACAAAATCGTCAATCCTCGTTGAAATGAAATAACTTGATTTTTTCATCATTTTCCTCTTTCGTGCCTAAAAACTGTTGAGAGATAACCATATAAATTGACCAGTTTATTTCTGTAAAAATACAAAATAAAGCACAGACACCACAAGAAGCGATAAAGCTTTCGAACCAATTGCTTTAATAATTAAGAACCATAGAAACAGACAGGTCAAGATACATATATTCATTGTCATGAATTATTTGTTAACAGTTCCTTAGTATACCAGCACATTCACTTCCGGCAAAATCCATAGTACCTTTTTCTGAGAGTGTAATTTGCTAAATCAGTTATACCAAACACAGTTATAACAGTGACTGAATGAAAGCTTGCGAAGTTGCGATATCAGAAAAATGAACATAGAGATTGACTTGAATATAAACGTTTTCGTACACCAGAACAGTTATTAATGGGTATTATTATATCATTTGTTCCGATTGACAGCAATGCCCAGAGCTGTCCAAATTCGGTGCTCTGCTTTGGACGGCTCTGGGCATTGCTTTTGGGGTTTTCCTGCGTTTAAATGAAATTGTTAAGTAACTCGTCAATACATAACTAACTCTTGTTTCGCATTATTATTGGCGAAACAGTTGACCTAATAGTTAATATCATTTTTACGAAAGAAGGAATCATAAATTATGAAAAAAGCAGTTAAAAAGGCAATGAGCGTTATGCTCTTATTTGCACTTACGGTTACTTTGAATGCAGGCGTTGTTGGGACACTTCCGCAGGTTGATAATGGTGGGGTTGCTCCTTTGAGTGATATACCTGGTCCAACTGGTTTTGAATATTAAACTTGTTCAGACAAGAGTTTGGCAAGTTGATCTTTCATCACTATTTCACGTGCATCATTTTTATTTATTTGACATAAAGATATACATTTCTTTAAATACATATCTACTTGATATCCCTGCTTTATAGGGATATTTTTCTTTTTCCTCTCATTGTTATTCCATGCATTAATATATAGATGCATATCAAGCAAACGCATTCTATAGCAATGAATACACTCTGGCATAGTATTTATTATGATGGCATCCGATTTATCATATTCACCTTTATCTCCACATATATTTGCAACATTTGACATGATTGCTTCCCACGCCGCAATATGTTCAAGAATTCCTTCATCCTCCCCTAATTGTCTGCACAATTCTAGCAAAACATCAAGCGCCTTATTTTCCTTTGATTTTCCAATACACATAGCGATGTTAAGCAAACACTGCATTTCTACATTTGTCAAATATTTCTCCCCATCCTTTAATACTGCCTCATACGATATGGTAGCCTCCAATATTTTTCTAAAACATTGTATAGCTTCTTCTTTTGGCATCCTTCCACTGTTGGACTTTATTCTGATTTCCATCCACTCCTTATATTGCCTGTTTATTGGATTTTCCAAAGATATGTACTGCTCAAGTTCCGTCAATAATACCTCAACCTTTTTATAATCACACCTATTTGCATAAACACCTATCTCACCAGCAATAATACTTGCCTTCACATCCTTTGAAACAATCTGCGCTCTCTGATACTCCCCCGACAAATTCAACTTCTCAAACAGAAGTCTTACAATCTCAATCTGTGGTTTGGTTTTATTTGCTTCCAGTCTGCCGATTGTCTTTTCAGAGCAAATCCCATCGCAAAGTTCCTTCTTCGTCATCCCCAACATCTCGCGCCTTCTTCTGATGACATCACTGATACAATACGCTTCCTTCTGCTGATACAGATAACAAGATGTCTCCATCTTCCTGTGCGTTCCACACAGACCATGCACAAAATCAAGCGCATCGAGCCATTCTGTCATCCGATCAATCACCTTCTGAACAGCTTTCCGTTTCCTGCCCGCCTCATCATTTTCAATCTGATCCAAAAGCCACGTCAGACTTTCTCTTCTGATCTCGATCAATTCCCAGAGATAGTACATCCTGCCAGTTGTCCGCAGCTGTTCTATCCCTTTATTGCTAAGGCGCAGCAGGCAATTCCAGTCCCTGTCCTGATCCGCAGTACTCAGGTACAGATAATAGATCACTTTCGGATAGATCTTCACATAGCTGTATGTATCAAACATCTCACTGCTGATATATGCCAGGATTTCCTCACACCGCGAGGCCAGACACTCTGGACGGCAGCACCGTTCATACTCCAATATCATGTCCAACTCCTGCACAGAAAGGCAGAGGTCTTTGATCGACACCTGTTCAATATCGGAGACTGTCAGCTTCACCGCTTCCTCATACATTTTTGCAATCGCAGCCGGATCTTCATGGCACTTCTGCATGATCTGCGCCCGCATCACCAGACAGAATTGCTTCTCCAAGTTGTAATCACCCTTTTTCTTTTCGTAAATTGCCAGTTCTTTCTCCGCCGTCTCAAAGTCAGATTTCTCAATCGCATTTACAATACGCTGCTGTCTCTTCCATACCAGATAATCCTCATAAAAGAGAAAGTTTTCATATCCATCACTGCACACGCCGAGCCTTGCCAATATGCGGTCTCGAAGCTCTTTGCCTGCAAGTCTCTCACCTCTCTCAATTTTACCCATCATACTAAATGAACAGAGATCTTTACACAATGCCTCCAGTGTAATCCCTTGTATTTCTCTCGCCTTTCTGATGAGCGAAGGAAAATCCCACAGGTCGAGAGCCTGCAGTTCATAGTATTTTTTACTTTTCTCCATAGTGTCCATTCCCCCATTATAACTGTTTTATCTCTCGTAAACTTTCCTCATACGGCCATATATACCAGCAAAAAAACCCCAGTATGATAAAATAATTCATTTCTATTTTATCACACTGGGGTTCATATTGAGTTTATTTTTTGAGACTATTTGGGGTTTCCCGCATATTCCGTAAAATATATATGCGCACTCCTGCCTATAAGTATTTCTTCAGCACATCCACCTTGTCCAGCTTCTCCCAAGGCAAATCCAAGTCATTGCGGCCAAAATGTCCGTAAGCTGCTGTCTGTTTGTAAATTGGTTTTCTGAGGTCGAGCATTTTGATAATACCAGCTGGACGGAGATCAAAGTTCTCACGCACGATTTCAACCAGCTTCTCACTGTCAAGTTTACCCGTTCCAAATGTATCAACATTGATAGAAGTCGGCTGTGCCACACCAATCGCATAGGAAAGCTGTATCTCACACTTGTCAGCAAGTCCTGCTGCCACAAGATTCTTCGCAACATATCTCGCTGCATATGCACCGCTTCGATCTACCTTAGTACAGTCTTTTCCAGAAAATGCTCCGCCGCCGTGACGTGCATATCCGCCATAAGTATCCACGATAATCTTACGCCCTGTAAGTCCTGCATCGCCATGCGGTCCGCCAATTACAAAACGTCCCGTCGGATTGATAAAGAACTTTGTATCTGCGTCGATCAGCTCCCTGGGAAGAATAACATCAAATACATGCTCTTTGATATCCTTATGAATCTGCTCCTGCGTCACATTGTCATCATGCTGTGTAGAGAGCACCACCGCCTCAAGTCTCTTCGGCTTGCCATTCTCGTCATACTCTACAGACACCTGCGTCTTACCATCTGGTCTCAAATAATTCAGCGTACCATCTTTGCGAATCTTTGTGAGCTGCAGTGCCAGTTTGTGCGCGAGTGAAATCGGATAAGGCATATACTCCTCTGTCTCGTTGGTAGCATAGCCAAACATCATCCCTTGGTCGCCTGCGCCGATTGCCTCGATCTCGGCATCACTCATTTTGTTTTCTAAATTGTCTGATGATAATTTGTCATCTGACATTTTGGCTTCCAATGCCTTGTCCACGCCCATCGCAATATCGCCTGACTGCTCATCAATCGCAGTAAATACAGCGCAGGTATTTCCGTCAAATCCATATTCCGATTTATCGTAGCCGATTTCCTTGACCGTGTCGCGGACAATCTTTGGAATATCCACATACGCCTTTGTCGTGATCTCGCCTGTCACCAGTACGAAACCGGTACATGTAGCTGTCTCACAGGCAACGCGGCTCATTGGGTCCTGAGCCATCAGCGCATCCAGGATGGCGTCAGAGATGGCATCGCACACTTTGTCAGGATGCCCTTCTGTTACGGATTCTGAAGTAAATAAAAGTTTCTCCATTGTAATTTCCTCCTAAAAAAATCCGCTTACTCGTTAGAATAAGCGGAAATGATTGGTTTCCCGATAATCAAATCCTCTTATTGTTCGAACTATTTCCATCACATTTGCCCATGTCGTGTCTAAACATGTGTAAATAGTAACTCGCTCAGGTTGGCACCTTCCGTCCGAAATAACGGGGTTGCCGTAGCTTCACAGGTCCTTTGTACCTCCACCACTCTGAATAAGAGTATCTCACATATACGTGACTCACAATATTGAATTGTCATATCGGATATATCATATACTAATTTGTATATGATGTCAATAGGCTTACCCGACTTTTAGCTTGAATTTCTGTAATTCCTTGTCCGACTCCACCTTTTCAATCTGCGCGCCAAGATTCTGCAGCTTTACCTCAAAATCTTCATAACCGCGTTCGATATACTTGATATCGTCAACTGTGCTGAATCCCTCCGCTGTAAGGCAGGCGAGCACGAGTGCTGCCCCCGCCCGAAGATCGGGCGCAGTCAGATTTGCGCTGGTAAATTTATCCACGCCCTCTATAATGGCTGTATTTCCCTCAACCTTGATATTCGATCCCATTTTCGCCAACTCATCCACATACTTAAACCGATTGTCAAATATGCTTTCTGTCACGATGCTTGTCCCTTTTGCAAGTGCCAGTGACACTGCGATCTGCGGCTGCAAATCCGTCGGGAAACCGGGATATGGCAGTGTTTTTACATGGGTATTCTCAAGACGTTTCGATGCGACAACGCGCACTGCATCATCTGATTCCTCCACCTGGCATCCCATTTCTATAAGCTTTGCTGTCGTGGATTCTAAGTGTTTTGGTATCACATTCTTAACTGTGACATCGCCCTTTGTGATTGCCGCAGCAAACATAAAGGTTCCCGCTTCAATCTGGTCTGGTATGATCGGATACTCTGAGCCATGCAGTTTTCTGACACCAGATACCCTGACCACATCCGTACCAGCTCCCCTGATATTTGCCCCCATAGAATTCAGGAAGTTTGCCACGTCCACCACATGCGGCTCTTTTGCGGCGTTTTCAATCACCGTTCTTCCCTCCGCCAAGGCAGCCGCCAGCATAATATTGATCGTAGCTCCCACAGATACTGTGTCAAGATAGATATGTGCTCCCCGAAGCTGCTGCGCATCTGCAATAATCAATCCATGCTCTATCTTTACGCTTGCCCCAAGTGCCTTGAAACCCTTGATATGCAGGTCAATCTTGCGGCTTCCGATATTGCAGCCGCCCGGAAGCGCTACCTCCGCGTGCTTATACTTGCCAAGAAGTGCTCCCAGAAGATAGTAGGAAGCCCTGATTTTTTTGATATAATCATCCTCGATCACGAGTCCTGATATCATAGATGCGTTGATTCTTACTGTGTGTCTGTCTATTCGATATACAATGACGCCGATGCTTTCCATTGCCTGAAGCAGGACATTGATATCTCTTACATCTGGTATATTGTCAATAACTGTCATTTCATCCGTCATAATTGCCGCGGCAAGCACTCCCAGTGCTGCATTTTTTGCGCCGCCGATTTCAACTTCACCAACCAGGGGACTCCCCCCCTTAATTGCGTACTGTTCCATCGTCCACCTCATCATTTTCTTGTAACTGCCGGATTTTTTCCTGTAAACTTACACCAATCTCCATGTCGCTTTCCTGTCTCCGCACAGATACATCTATATTCATACTCTGACAATCTTATCTGTTCTATATTTACATTGTTCTTTATTCTGTTATACTCTATGCAATTTTCTTCTTACAAAATTTCTTACCAAACTCTCTCAGTCTTACACAATCCTTCCATTATTCATGAAACTCTTACGATTATATACCTTTTTCATACATTTGTAAACTGCCAGAATGCTATGTATATTTTATTAAAAATTTATTTTTTTGTTTATATCAACGAAACACCCACCACAATTGCGGGTGTTTCGTCGCTATGTTTCGTTCTATTTGCACAAAAATTGCTATATCAATTCAGATATTTTAATGGATTGACAGCTGTTCCATTGATACGGATTTCAAAGTGAAGGTGCGGTCCAGTGCTTCGGCCTGTATTTCCACTCAGGGCGATCCGTTCTCCCTGCGCTACCGTCTGCCCTGTCTTGACCAAAACCTTGCTCAGATGTCCGTATCTGGTCTGTCTGCCGTCTGCATGGTTAATGTAAACAGCATACCCATAGCCGCTTGCCCAGCCTGCATGCACGACAGTACCAGCATTGGAAGCTACTACTGTGGTTCCGATCGGCGTTGCCCAGTCTACCCCCTTATGGTTTGTCGAGGCGCCTTTTGTCGGTGCACTTCTCGCGCCAAACCCAGAGCTTAATCTTCCCCCAGAGATTGGTTTAATGTATGTTGGAGGTATTTTCGTCCCGCGCTCAACGATCTTGGGAACAGCCTCGGCATAAACCTCTTCCTTCAGAATTTCTCTGTCAATCTCCTGACCATTCTTGTACGCGATCGTCGCTGCCACCTTGCGCCTTCCGGCAGATGGCTCCTGCCTCGTCACCCTCTGCGTCGTATACCAGTCATCGTTAGGTATATACTGAACTTCTGCCTCATAATCTTCTGTGTATACCTGCTCCTCCTTCCACATAATTGAAAGTTCCGGCTCTGGAACAGTGATGATAAGCTCCTGATCAACGCGGATTATCGTATTTTCATCCTCGAGAGCATCGTTGATCGCAACCAGCTCGTCCATCGGAATATTGTTGTCGAGACTGATCTGTGAGAGCGTATCTCCCGAAACCACTTTATAGATAATCTGCGTCTCCTGCTCCTTCGTCACAAGACTCACGGCTTCCTCAACAGTGATCAGCTCATCTTCCAGAAGATATGCCTCCACGACCTCTATCTTTTCCGCATAGTCAATATCAGTCAATCCTGCTGCATAGTCCTCAAAACCTTTTTCCACCTCAGGTTCCACTGCCGCAAACATTTCCTCCAAGTCTGCTGTCACCCCTGCAGATGTGTTGAGCCGCTCTTCCTCTGCCGGCGCCGCATCCCTCGGCGAAATCACTGCTTCCAACACATTGATCTCGCGGTCATTGTCCAGTTCGAGTTCAACCTGATACTGATTCTGTGTGTCATAGGGTGCTAATGCCTGCTCAAGCAACGTGTGCACATCGTCATACGAACCAAGATTTACCGCAGTCTCATTGACCTTCACAGTATATGAACGGTGCAATGTCTCGCGCGTGCTGCGCTTCATGACATCAACCATCCTTTCTATAACATCCTCCTCTTCATCCACTGATGCCCAGAGCTTTTCCCTTCCCTCTGTCGCAAGCTCTGTGTCCATAAACACCAATTCATCGCTTCCAATCTCCCTGACCGCCTGACGCCTTGCCTGAACCAACAGACTGTCAAGATGCTCTGTCGATGCGAGCGTTCCAACCTCGACTCCGTTCAGGCGCACTGTAAAAATATTATCTCCTGTATGTTTAAAAAGCCGTATTGACGGAAACAAGAGCACGCAGACTACCACGACAATCGCAGCCGCCTCTATGTAACACAGCTTTATCTTTTTATTGAAATGCATATTTTAATCCTTATATCTGTTGTATTTGTAAGGAACTGTTCAGAAATAACCCCTGCCACACGGTATTTCTGAACAGTTCCTTACAGATATCATTTTAACAGCCTTTAGCGATAATGTAAAGAAAAAACTAAAGGGCAGTAAAAAGATTCAATACCAGCTGCCGGTTCCCACTGTTGTGGTAACTGTGCTCTTTTGCAGCATCAAGCCTTATGGCATGGTTGGCTGCGACTTCATAGGTTCCCTCTGTCGTCTCCAGCGTCAGCACACCCTGAACTACCAGAATATATTCGCTGTCTCCCTCTCCTTGCAGAAAACACGCACAGCCTTCACCTGGCTCTATTTTCATCTCATAAACCTCGAAATTTCTGCGTCTGTCATACGGAAATACCGAGCGCACCTGATATGCCCCCTCCTCCGCGCGCAGAAGGGGCATTTTGTCATTATCCGTAATCAGTACAGACTCCTGCTTCGGATAGAGCAGTTCCTCAAAGGAAATTCTGATACCATCCACGATCTTTGCGATCGTGGCAACTGTGGGATTGGATTCCCCCCGCTCGATCTGACCTAACATACTCTTGCTCACGCCCGTCTTCTCCGACAATGCATCAAGACTCATATTCTTAGACTTTCTGATTCTTTTTAAGTTTATCGCGATATTTTTATCTAACTGATTCATAAGACACCCCCATAAAACGAAAAGCACCAGATTTTCTTTCTACAGCTTTTTCTGCAATCAAAGAAAATCTGATGCTACATCTTCGTGGCACTTTTGCTTAATTTAATTTTCCGAACACGTTCTATCCAATTATATAATAATAATTTTTCCCTCATTCGTCAAGGCTTTTTTTGCACACTGTATCCGAATTTTCCAAGCCGTTTTCCAAGAGCATAGTATTCACCATGATTGTATACAATCGGTCTGGCATTTTCCAGATGAAAGCTCCCCCTCTCGTCCATATATCGGTCGTCAACATGCACGGCAATCACCTCGGCAATAAACATATCATGCGATCCCAGCTGCTCTGTCCTCACTACCCTGCACTCAATATTTACCGGACTCTCTGCAATGCATGGTGCTTTCACAAGGTCTGACTGCATCGGTGTCAGCTTCGCTTCCTTCCATTTATCGACATCCCTTCCGCTCCGCACACCGCAGTAATCAGTAGCATAAGCGAGAGCTTGCGTCGTGAGATTGATGACAAATTCGCCCGTTTCCTCGATCATGTGATGCGAATATCTTGATGGGCGGACGGAAATACTCACCATCGGCGGATTGGTACAGATCGTCCCTGCCCACGCTACCGTGATAATGTTGGCTCTCCCCTCTTTGTCTGCCACGCTCACCATCACTGCCGGCAGCGGATAGAGCATGTTTCCGGGTTTAAATGAAATCTTTGCCATACGCAGTCCCCTTGCTATTTTATAATTTCGACTTAAAACGCGCCTATTACCAGAAGCGCCCACAAAACAACACTGACTATTGATATAATCGTAGAGAGTATGCTGAAAATCATCACTTTGTTCAGTTTTGCATTCAGCTCCTTTTTCAGCTCGTCTTTTAACACAGTTCTCTCATTCTGTACACTCTCCATACAGCGCTTGATCTCGTCAACCACCACAGCCTGCACATTTCTGTACACCTTGACATTCTCCTTGTGCACAAAATCATCTGATTTCTGAAATTTATTCTCAAGCAGAGCGGTTATGGCAGAGATATCATTCTGCTTCTGGAGTTCCTCTGCGCGCTCCCGCTCAAGGCGCTCTTCCTCTTTCCGCTCAAGCTCTGCCTCACGGTTCCTCGTCTGTTCGTCTGTCAGATCCCGGAGCGCCGCGATCAGCCGCTGCTCGTCCTCCTTCATGCCCTGGATCTTGTCTGCGTTGTCGCCAATCATGAGGTCAAGCTTCTCTGAAAGCTCTGTGTTGCGGTAATTGAGCTTTCTCATCTCCTGCAAAATCTTCTCGTATTCTGATACCTGCAGCTGCAGCCGCTTCATCTCCTCTGCTTCTGCCTGGGAATTTGCCTTGATCATCTCCTGCGCGCTGAATTTCTGTGCAAGTTTATCCATGAAATTATCCATCTCCTCAACCCGTACCTTTCCAGTAATGTAACTATTCTTTCTTATGTCCTGAACAGTTACTCAGTATCTTTCATTGCATCTTATGACCTTTGATATCATCTTATCATTAAACTGTTTGTCTTACAATCAGAAGTTGCAAAAAATCGTGTGCTGCGCGTCTATTGATTAAGAACATCCAAATGACGTGCGCCGCCGCTATTTTAGTCTGCTCACTTTTTGTATGTTTTGCACATAAAGTATTGTTATTTTTTTCGCGCCAGTATACATATTTACAATAAACTAACATTTTGTTCATATTTTGTTCACAATTCGATGGTAATATTAGACCATAACAAACGACAACAACGTAGTGTTTTCATTACACATAGATAAATTTTTTCATAATAGCCCCGGTTCATGTCAGAGAATTATTTCTCAGAGATGGTCGGGGCACTCCTCATTTCCAGGAACTGCCAATAAACATTTATTCCAGACAACCAAAACACTTTCTCCGGTCTCTACGATACGTTCCAACACAACGACAAATTTTTCTTGCGTCATTCCAGGCGG
>JAIEEY010000482.1 GCA_029067205.1 Lachnospiraceae bacterium | reverse complement strand
GGATGTAACAGTTCAGAACGCTGATTTTAATGAATTTATGTGGAGGTAGCAGTATGGGTTTTATGGATGAATTTAATTTCTGGCTGGGTGATGATTACTTTGACCAGGCGACAAAGGATGAGCTCTTAAAGATCAAGGACAATGAAAGCGAGATTGAGGAACGTTTTTACAAGGAGCTTGAGTTTGGTACTGGCGGACTCAGAGGTGTGATCGGCGCAGGTACGAACCGCATGAACATCTACACCGTGAGAAAGGCATCACAGGGATTGGCGAACTACATTATCAAGGCAAATGGACAGGAAAAAGGTATTGCTATCGCATACGATTCGCGTTTCATGTCACCGGAATTTGCAGATGAGGCAGCTCTGTGTATGGCGGCAAATGGCATCAAGGCGTATGTGTTTGAGTCACTCAGACCGACACCGGAGCTTTCCTTTGCACTGAGGACACTTGGCTGCATCTCTGGTATCGTGATCACGGCAAGCCATAATCCGCCGGAGTACAACGGTTACAAGGTATACTGGGAGGATGGCGCGCAGATCACGGCACCCAAAGACAAGGATATCATCAGTGAGGTAAAAGCTGTCACAGACTACCATACAGTGAAGACGATGGACAAGCAGGAGGCGATCAATGCCGGACTGTATCAGGTGATCGGCAAGGAGATTGACGATGCTTACATGGTAGAGCTGAAAAAGCAGATCATTCATCCTGATGTCATCAAGGAAGTTGCAGATGATATCAAGATCGTGTACACACCACTTTGCGGCACAGGAAACAAGCCAGTGAGAAGAATCCTCTCTGAGCTTGGCTTTAAGAATGTATATGTTGTACCGGAGCAGGAGAATCCTGATCCGAAGTTCACGACACTTGAATATCCGAATCCCGAAGATCCAAAGGCATTTACATATGCCTTAAAGCTTGCAAAGGAAAAGAATGCAGATGTCGTGCTTGCAACAGATCCGGATGCGGACAGGCTTGGCATCTATGCATTGGATACGAAGAGTGGAGAGTACAAGGCGTTTACAGGTAATATGTCAGGTATGCTGATCGCTGAGTATATTTTAAGAGAGCGCAAGGCAACAGGAACGATGCCGGAGAATCCTGCACTTGTCACTACGATTGTTACAACGAATATGACAGCTCCGATCACACAGGCTTATGGTGTAAAATTGATCGAGGTGCTTACAGGATTTAAGTTTATCGGTGAGCAGATCAAATTATTTGAGCAGACAGGCTCCAACAATTATGTATTCGGTCTTGAGGAGAGCTATGGCTGTCTTGCAGGAACACATGCAAGGGATAAGGATGCAGTCGTTGCGGTAATGTGTCTGTGTGAGGTAGCTGCATGGTGCAAGAAGAATGGCAGGACACTGTATGATATGATGCTTGAGATCTATGAGAAATATGGCTATTATAAAGAGACGCAGTATGCGATCACGATGAAGGGCATTGATGGTTCTAAGCAGATTGCAGCGCTCATGGATAAGTTCAGGAACAATCCGCCTAAGAAGTTTGGCGAGCTTGATGTAGTGCGCGTAAGAGACTATGAGAACGATGTCATCACGGAGCTTGAGACTGGCAAGACTTATCCGACAGGACTGCCAAAGTCGAACGTACTCTATTTCGACCTGACAAACGATTCCTGGTGCTGTGCAAGACCTTCTGGTACAGAGCCAAAGATCAAGTTCTACATGGGTGTCAAGGGAACAAGCCTTGAGGATGCGCAGAAGAAGGTGGAAGATCTGACAAACGAGGTTAAGGCTGTTATAGAAGAATAAAGGTAGAAAGTGCCATGAAACCGGACGGCTGAGGCAAAAGCCGTCTGGTTTCATTTCGTGAGGGAAGAACGGGGATCATATATGAAAAATTTATTTGCGCAGATTATGAAGTTTGGCTTGGTAGGTGTGATCTGCTTTGGGATTGATTATGTTATTGGCATATCGGTTATGAAAATGATCGTGAAACTGGGCGGTGACCCGCTGTTTGAACTTGCTTCCATGGCAGGTTCAGCGCTGGGATTTACAGTTTCCGTGATTATAAATTATATCTTAAGTTTTAAATTTGTCTTTGAGCGGAAGGAAGATTTAGACCGCAGGAAAGAGTTTGTCGCATTTATTATACTGAGTGTGATCGGGCTGGGATTGAATCAGTTGATCATCTGGGTATGTGTAGGTCCGGTTTATGGCAATATACAATTTCTTCAAAATGTATTGAATTATGATCTTGCCTACACAGGTGCGAAGGTGATTGCGACGGCAATTGTGATGATTTACAACTTTGTCACCAGAAAGATGTTTTTGGAAAAGAAATCATAAGGAATGCAGATGGAGGATAGAGAATTAAGATGTCGCTGGCACAAAATATTAGGAAGACAATAAATTATAGTAAGAAGAATGGCTATGGCGAGGCGGTTGTTGCAGCGTGGGAGCGGGTGACGGCAAAATATTATGCAGACTATGATTATCACGCACCCGACCAGAGTACACTGGAACAACAGAGGGCGGATCAAAGGATATCGGATTTGAAGTTTTCAATACTTGTACCAGCATACGAGACGCAAAGTGTCTATATGAGTGCGCTGATCGACAGCTGTATCGGACAGACATATGGGAACTGGGAACTGATCATTGCAGATGGAAGCGCAAGTGACATCGTGAAGGCTGTGATAGACCAATACCAGGATGCGCGTATCCGTTATGTCAGACTTGCGGGAAATGATGGCATCGCGGAGAACACAAACCGTGCGATTGAACTTGCTACGGGAGATTACTATGGTCTGTTGGATCATGATGACCTGCTGACGGCTGATGCCTTGTACGAGATGGCGCACGCTGTATGGGCGGACAGACCGATTCTGGCGTATTCCGACGAGGATAAATGCGATGAATCTGGAAAGCATTTCTATGACCCGCATTTTAAGCTCGATTTTAATCTCGATCTGCTTCTGACGAACAACTATATCTGCCATTTTATGGTAGTGCGGTCTGATATTCTGAAAAAACTACAGATCAGAAAAGAGTTCGACGGGTCACAGGACTATGATATCATTCTTCGGGTGGTGGGAAGCCTGCTGTTAAAGGAGAAGGAAAATAAAGATGCAGAGCCGGCAGAGAAAGCCATTGTGCATGTCCCAAAGGTGCTCTATCACTGGCGCTGTCATGAAAATTCCACTGCGGACAATCCACAGAGCAAGATGTATGCCTATGAGGCGGGAAAAAAGGCGCTGATTGACTTTGCATCACGCATGGGGTGGAAGGTTGATGTGCGGCACAACAAACACCTTGGTTTTTACCGCATTGAGTACAGGAACGGTGTGCTGGCGCACCGGCCGGATTTGGCGGCAGTGGGCGGTTTTGTCGCAAGACATGGCAAGGTGGCATCTGGTATCTATAAAGGACAGCCATTACTGTATGCCGGTTATATGAACCGAATGGATCTGTATCAGAATACTGGGCAGCTTGATATTCGGAATATGGCAGTCAGCAAGGTGTGTCAGGGAATCTATGAGGAGGTCACCGGGCGGCCTTATGTGAGCACGCTTTATACAGAGAACAAGGAGCTGCCACAGTGGATGCAGGACTTGGAGAGAACAGCGGGCGGAGAAGAGAAACTGATGGAGCTTGGTGCAAGACTCTGCAAAGAACTGACAGCAGATGGAGCAAGACTGCTGTTAGATCCCGTGTGTATAAGGAAAATGTAGATTATGATAAAATCAACGGTTGTGATACCAAATTACAATGGTATCAAGTATATTCAAGCGTGTCTGGAGAGCTTGTACGACGGAACAACAAAGGATCTTGCGGTCATTGTGGTGGATAACGCTTCGACGGACGGCAGTATGGAGCTTGTGCGGGAGCATTTTCCGCAGGTTCAGTTGATCGTAAACCGGCAGAATACAGGTTTCAGCCATGCAGTGAACCAAGGAATTAAAGCGAGTACAACACCATATGTTATTTTATTGAATAATGACACACAGGCAGATTTTTCCTTTGTGCATGAGCTCGAAAAGGTTATGGAAAGTGACCAGAATAAAAAAATATTTTCAGCTTCTGCAAAGCTGGTATGCTTGTATGATAAGGACAGGACAGATGATGCGGGGGATTATTACTGCGCGCTGGGCTGGGCATACGCCAGAGGAAAAGGGAAAAATCCGAACAAATATACGAGAAATTGCGATATTTTTGCCGCATGTGCAGGCGCGGCAATTTACCGCAGGGAATTGCTGGAAGAAAATCAGGTGGGACTGTTTGATGAGGAACACTTTGCTTATTTTGAGGACATTGATATTGGTTACAGGGCAAAAATTTTTGGATATAGAAACAAATTTGCGGCAAACTCTATAGTATACCACGCCGGAAGCGCTACAAGCGGTTCGAGGTACAATACCTTTAAGACCGGTCTGGCATCAAGGAATAGTATCTATCTTATTTACAAGAATATGCCAGTTTTGCAGATTGTTTTGAATCTGCCGTTTCTGATTATGGGATTTTCGATAAAAACGTTGTTTTTTGTCAGAAAAGGAATGGGAAGGGATTATGTGTCAGGACTGTGGAGGGGAGTGAAAC
>JAIEEY010000481.1 GCA_029067205.1 Lachnospiraceae bacterium | reverse complement strand
GGATATCAGCCACCGCACCAAGGATCTGCTGCAGATTATTACGGATTTGGAACAGGCAAATGAGGATATTGTTGAAAATATCCAGACGATTTCTGCCATCACGGAGGAGATTTCCGCTCACGCCAATGAAACTTTCAATGCCTGTGACGAAAATACCTGCATGGTGGATTCCGTGCGCCAGATTGTCGAAAATCTGAATGAAGGCGCAACGAAACTGCAGAAGGTGTAATAAGGAGAGCCTGACTATGTCAAGAAAAATTGCTTTTTTCGATGTCGATGGAACGCTGACTTCGGAAGTGGACGGGCGTGTGCCAGAGGACACGGCTGCAGCAATTGCCGAAGCGCGCGCCAATGGAAATCTGATGTTTATCAACACGGGAAGGTGCTTTCAGAATGTTGAACCCCGTTTCCGAGAGATCGGCTGGGACGGTTATGTATGCGGCTGTGGTACAAACATTTACTGCGGCGGGCAAGATGTACTGCATGTTTGCCAGACGCATTCCACGACAATGCAAATCCTGAATGCTGCGCGGCGGACAAATGTGGATATTCTGTTTGAATCGAGAAATCAAATGGCATTTGATCTGTCCCGCCAGCTGCACCATCCGGGTGCTATCCGTCTGTATCAATCCTTTGTGAGGCATGGTTACGAGATGCCGGAGGACTTGGAAAATCCGGACTTCTTAACCGACAAATTTGTCATATGGCATCAGGATGAGGCACAACTGACCGCCTTTCGACAGGTCAGCGACAAGTGGTTTGAATGTATCGATAGAGAAGGCACTTTTCGAGAATTTGTGCCATATAGTTACTCCAAGGCATCGGGGATTCAATATGTACTGAACCACTATAACCTAAAACTAACAGATGCTTATGCATTTGGCGACAGTAACAACGACTTGTCCATGCTCACCTATGTCCCCCACAGCGTTGCCATGGGAAACGCATCGCCTGAAAGCCTTTTTAATCAAGTGGAGTACGTGACGGCAAAATCAAGCTGTGGCGGTATTCGCCAGGCGTTGAAGCATTATTGCTTCCTCTAAAAATATAAGCCGATAACACACAGTTTTAAGCTGTGGTTATCGGCTGTTTATTTGCTTAAATGCTTGTCACTATTTCATAGCATTTTTTCGTATAATCTGTGAAAGATATGATATCACTTAACAAGCCTCTTTTCAGGTCTTCAGCTGTGTCAATTGCGAGCTTGAATTGTTCCTGTGTGATGTCCCCTTGGTGCAGCGCTTCCTCCAGTTCGTCCATATCGTCCACCTTGATTTCTCCATCAGGTAATACGATAAGATCCAAATACAGATCGTCGAAATAAGGAACCCCGTCTGTATCGATTCCCTGCGCCGCGATCATGTCTATATACCATACCAGTATATCATTTTTCTCATTCATCATGGCAGTGATACAATAATAGTTGTCTTGCGGCAAAATGGACAGCCACTCCAAGCCCTGATCACACACAACAAACTCCTTTTCGCCAAATATCCACTTCTGTATCTCAGTTACTTCTTTGATCTCAAGCAGACCGATATAGCCTTTGTAAAAATCTGTACACACCTGTCTGCCGAATCGTTCTTTTGATGTGATGCATTTCCATTCATCGTATGATAGCCTGCTTCTCTTCATTCGTGTATCGCTCCTTGAATATATTACCCATCAGAAGCTTCTATGCTTTCGACGCCCCGTCTACAGACAGAATTTCACCTGTGACATAGCTTGCCATGTCGCTTGCCAGATACAGGAACGCATTTGCCACTTCCTCTGGTTCACCTGCTCTTCCCAGAGGTATCCTTGCAGAAATTGCCTTGACAGTCGCCTCTGGCAATGCCGCCACCATATCCGTTCTTGTCACTCCCGGCGCTACTGCGTTGACACGGATGTTGTCTTTCCCAAGTTCTCTTGCCAGAGAAATCGTTATCCCATTTACCGCAAACTTGCTGGCAGGATACCCAACACCAGCGGGCTGTCCAGAAATACTTACCATAGAACTGGTGTTAATGATACAGCCGCCTCCCTGCTCCTTCATAATTTTTGCAGTTGGCAAAATCACATAAAATACCGCCTTTACATTCAAGTCGATCACTTTGTCAAATTCTTCAGCTGTATAATTGTAAAGCGGAGTATTTTGAGAAATTCCGGCATTGTTGACCAGAATGTCGATTCTGCCAAATTTTTCTTTAACCGCTAAAATTGCCTGTTCAACCTCTGCGGCATCTGTTAGCTTTGGATATTTTCCATCCACCTCCCAGCTGCTGTTTTCTTCCTTCAGTTTCTGCAATGCATGGTCAACTGATTCCTGGCGTGAACCAAACAGCACAACCTTTGCACCATTGGCAAGATATTTCCTGACAACCTCAAAACCAATGCCTCTCGTTCCGCCTGTTACAATCGCTACTTTTCCTTTTAACATGATAATTCCTTCCTTTCATAACGTTTTATATTAGTTCCTCTTGACCAATGTCTTTAGAACCTGCGAATAGATGATATAAGATTTTAGTACATCCTTCATAAAATAATATACCACAAAAAGTACAGTACAATAAATAATAAATTTCCTATAATTTGCTATATGTGCTGCACAGAAATCCGTGTAGTCAATGGATATCCATAAACGAAAAGGTATGCAGGCGGGTAAAACTGCCTATGATATACGTCCTTACGGGACGGAGCTGACATTTACCATTTTCCTTACAAACTTATTGACACCCCTCCCCATAGTGCGCTATAATGGACTCACTTTATTACTTAAAAGCGTTGAAGTCCTAAAGCGTTTTGATGTATTAAAATATTTTTACTTAGGGAGGGACATCTTATTATGCTAATCAAAATTATATTACTGATACTATTCTTCGGATGTATGATTGCAGTCGGCCTGTATGCCAGAAAAAGCGCAAACAGCATGACGGATTTCGTGCTTGGCGGGCGGAGCGTCGGACCGTGGCTCTCGGCATTTGCCTACGGTACATCTTACTTTTCTGCGGTTGTGTTCGTGGGATATGCGGGACAGTTCGGCTGGAAATACGGTCTGGCTTCCACATGGATTGGACTTGGAAATGCAGTGATTGGCTCACTGCTTGCATGGGTTGCGATGGGCAGGCGTACAAGAGTCATGACACATCACCTGGAGGTTGCGACAATGCCTGACTTTTTCGGCAAGCGTTATGACAGCAATGTCCTGAGAATCGTGGCTTCTGCGATCGCTTTTGTATTTATGATTCCGTACACTGCTTCTGTATATAATGGTCTTTCCAGACTATTTGGCATGGCTTTTGACATTCCGTACACGGTATGTGTGGTCACGATGGCTGTGCTTACTGGAGTGTATGTTATCCTTGGCGGATATATGGCTACCGCGATCAACGACTTTATCCAAGGTGTCATCATGTTATTTGGTATTGTGGCGGTTATCGGTGCTGTGCTTTCTGGTCAGGGTGGATTTATCGAGGCGGTCAGAAAGCTTTCCGAGCTTCCATCTGATGTGCCAGTCACATTGGGACAGCAAGGCGCTTTCGCATCGTTTTTTGGCACTGACCCGCTGAATCTTCTGGGTGTTATTATCCTCACATCTCTGGGAACATGGGGACTCCCGCAGATGGTTCACAAGTTCTATGCCATCAAGAGTGAGAAGGCGATCAAGACTGGTACGATCGTATCTACTTTTTTCGCTGTTATCGTATCTGGCGGCTGCTACTTCCTTGGCGGATTTGGGCGTCTGTTTGACTCGCCGACATTGTATAAAGCTGACGGTTCCGTGATGTATGACGCAATCGTTCCGTCCATGCTGTCAACGCTGCCTGACATCCTGATTGGTGTTGTCATTATCTTAGTGCTCTCAGCTTCCATGTCGACGCTCTCCTCATTGGTACTGACTTCAGCCTCGACATTGACACTCGACTTTATCAAGGGCAATATCGTGAAGGATATGGACGATAAAAAACAGTTGATCTACATACGCGCATTGATTGTATTTTTCATTGTGATATCTGTTGTGCTGGCACTGAACCCGCCTACCTTTATTGCACAGCTTATGGGTATCTCATGGGGCGCCCTCGCAGGAGCTTTCCTTGCACCGTTCCTCTATGGCCTGTATTGGAAAGGCGTCACCAAGGCTGGCGTGTGGGCAAGTTTTATCTGCGGTGTTGGTATTACAGTGTCAAATATGTTCTTTAAGTTTATTGCATCACCGATCAACGCAGGTGCTGCTGCCATGATTGTAGGATTGATCGTCACACCGGTTGTCAGTCTGGTAACCCCCAAAATTAACAGTGGATTTTTGGACAAAATATTCAAGTGCTATGACAATACTGCAAAGGTTTCAAGCAAGGAATACCTGAAAGAAGAATAAACTAAAAGGCGGCTAAGCCGCCTTTTTATGTATCTGTATTTCTTTATAGTTTAAACTGTTTCACCGACTCGCTCAGCTTTCTTACAATCTCAACCAACATCTGCGCACAGAATCCCTTTTGCCGACAAGAAGCCACAAAGCATAAAATCAATCTGCTTTGCTGTCTCCTGCAGTTCATCGCACAGTAGGGCTATGTTTACCGTTTTTCAGCACACTGGCATCTGCTCTAACTACTGTATGCTGTTCCTGCAGCAAGTGCGCTTCAGCCCGCGGTCCCAGTTCATCCAGGTCAGACGGCTTTACGATGTAATCATCTGCCCCTTTCGAAAGCCTCTGATCATGTCCTCCGGCTCCACCCGCGCCGTCAGGAAAAGAATGGGCACGTAATGTAGATGGTCAGCACACCGTACCGCGCCGCAAAATAGCTCTTCATCATGTCCACAATGCCCTTTTCATCGTCTACAATTAATAATTTCTGCCTCATGTATGTTCTCTCCATATTCGATCAGATTTATTTTATCATACCACATAAATCTCAAGAAATTCTCAAATCAATATAAAATTATCCATACGTATTGTTAAAATATTGTTGCTATCTTAAGCGGAATATTGTATTATTAAAAGTACATAGCGCACCATTTTCATTCGAATCTAATAAACAAATGTGTATCTTAAACAAAAAGGAGTAAAAATATGAATACAACAGAGAATTATTCCAATGTCAACAGCCAGGAAGACCCCACGCAAATGCTAACAATTTTTTCCGAGACATGCCGCAAGGTATTCGAAAACACCTCAATCAAAGAATGTCTTTCTTATCTGGACTCTCTTGCCCAGATGAAACAGACCTTTTTTTCTCACGACGTCTTTTCTTATGGAATAAACATCTACAGCGAATACATGGACAATCTGTACGATCTGGCTGGATGCTGTTCCTACTACTTCAAGACTGACTTTTTGGAAAAATATGTGCCAAATGAGACTGAGCACTATCAACTGACACGTCAACTTTTGGAGGAACACTATCAAAAGGACATGACAAAATGGCTGGAAGCCGATCTGACAGCCAGAGTTGGCTACACGCCATCATCAGAAGAAATCGATTACCTCTCAAAACAGGCGCGGACATTTCTTATGGAATATGGAAATGCAGACGAAGCGCAATTTTTCCTGTATCGTGCAGTACTGCTTTCCCTGAAACGTTGTCAGACATCCGATGCTGTAAAAGCGCTCGAAGAGAATGAAAAACTGTTAGACACCCTTGTAGAACTGGCAAGCACCTATCAGCTTTCCTCCAATGACGCACAAGCCCTGGTAATGTTGGAATACGCACAAATGCTCTCCGACAAAGAGTTTAATGCACAAAATATTAGGACGGCAAAGCCGAACGATGCTGCACCGGATGCCTGGGCTGACAGTATCAAGGCCAGGATACCAGAAGCACACTGCGAACTTCGATGCTTGATTCTCCGCAAAAAAGGCCATGTACAAGTAGAACTATCCCGCAAAGAAAATGGACCAACACGCGAGGCGATTCTCTCCAGCTATCAGGCAGCGCTTGATTTCTCAGAGGCCGTTTTTGGCAGTGAGAGTTCACAGGCTGAGGATGTCAGGCGCGACATTGCCCTGTACCGCGCTGGTGAAGGAGAACTTGAGGAAGTCAATGTCCTGCTGTCTCAGCTAAAAACTGCAGAACAGGCTGAGGATTTGGATTCTATGGAGTCCCTACATGGGCTGATCTCTGATATTTATGAGGAAGCTGGTGATTTTGACCACGCCATTTTCCATTTTCAGAAAAAAGTACAGATCCTAGCAAATATGTACGGCGATGACAGCGACGTGGCAGCCGATTACTACTGTATGCTGGGAGAACTGTATGAGCGGGCGGGAAGATATTCCGAGGCCAGCGATTGCCATCAGCACTCGCTGACAAACTACCGTGCATACCTTTTGCGGACACAGGAGGAGGACGCAGATGATCCGGAAAATACGCTGTCAAATTACGAGGAGTGCCTCTATAATACAGGGCGTATGTATCGGGAAGCCGGCGAGTATGAGAAAGCAATCTCACATCTAAAAGAAGCTTTGGAAATCTTCGATTCCCGCAGCAGCTATTCCGGCATCGAACGTGCCAACTATATGAATGCACTGGCACAGACCTACGAAAAGATCTCCTTTGCAGACGAGGCCCTCCACTATTATCTGTGGGCATGGGATACCTATCATACAGTGGCAGAGTTCAACAAAATACGTGAGAGAAATGCGACGTTATTCGAATCAGAGACAAAAGAATGTGAGGCCAATGAGGAGCAGGTTCGACTTCACCTGACAGAAATTGGTCATGGTCAGGTTCTCCAGCCATTTGAGCAGATTGACTATCCCTCCTTGAATAAAGAGGAACGAAATTACTTCCTAGAACGACTCAGTCAGTTGATACGCAGACGCCTGGAACCGAAACCCCTTAGGGAAAAATGGGCATTTCTGTGGAAGGTATACCATGTACTCTGTCTGAAATGGCGACAGCAAACGGAAGTAGAAATTCCGGCCCCCATTGAAGATGCCCTTGACATATTACAGCATTATCTGAACAAAGAGGTGCGAGAAGAAGAACTTGCCAGCTTCAGCGAGCAGTTTGCCGCATATCTCGCAGAGCTGGAGCAATCATACAGAGGCACTGATACTGACATCGATGACGACGATTATGTTGATGATAACGATGAAGATGACGACAATTATGATGACGACAATTATGATGACGATGACGATGATTATGATGACAATGACGACACCCCTACAGACGATAACGACAGAATCTACCTTCCATTTTACTATGCACTGGCAAATTTCTTCCGTTCCATTGCAAAATCTGAGGTGGACTTCCATCCCTTGCAAAATCTGATCTGTGGTCATCTTCCTGCATATGCCGATTTTTTTACCTCTGCCTACTGCAAAGAAAATGAATATACGGATTACGAACTGCAGCTTCGGTATCGACAGGTCATCTCCTCCCCGGTTTTTGCCGAATGGATTGCTGCGATCCAAAAACAATTGATATAGTTCTTTCCAGACAGCATGCGCATATCTGCCATGCTGTCTGGATTTATCTAATACAATCCTTTTCTGTCACCACAAAATTGCTGATACCAACAGAATACCGGCAAGCAATCCCGAAAACAGGCAGCTTCATGCCATACAAGACAGGCCTTGTCCATCTGAAAAATGTCTTTTCCATCGTAATGTATCTTTCCCTTTTTAGGGAAATCCACCATGGTAATCAGGCACATGAAGGTACTCTTTCCCGCCCCGTTTTCACCCAGCAGTCCGTACGTACCCTTGCGCAATGTGAAACTGAACTCCCGCGACGCCTCCTTTCTTCTATTAGACTTCGATAACTGCAGATGCATAAAAATCCATATTTATTGTCGTGATAACAATATCACCTTGGGGGTTGTGATTAAATGTACAACAGGAAATAGAATTGTCCCCCAAAAGAGCTTTATTCAAATCATCTCCCCATTCGTTGCTGAATGAAAGCTTTTAGGTAATACCCCCATTAAATTAAAATGTTTTTGAATTATTCACGCAGCACCTGCCAAAGTCTGAGTGTTAAATGGAAAGCCGAGGTTGCCGACCTCACAGCGCAGAAAGACCGCCTTTATCGGGAAGTACGCAAGCTGAAAGAAGAAATTGCTGAAGCTGAAACGGTCAAGTGTTGTGTAGAACAGGCAATGCCGCCGACAGAGCAGAGAAAAGAAAAGTCAAAAACGCATGATGTGTCATTGTGATCCAGTCGGGTGTGTGTTATAATTTCAATGTCGTTAATAGCGACAAATCAGGATTTAAGAGGGAAAATGCTTATGAAAAGAATTCCAGATGAAAAGTGTGCGTCAATATGTGGTTTATTTTGTGGGGCGTGTCCGGCTTTCCCAAACGAATGTCATGGTTGTTTTTCTGACTATGTTCGTGAGGGCTGTAAGGGGTGTGCTGACCACGGATTTTTGGAGTGTGCGACAAACCATAATGTACTGCGCTGTTATGAATGTGATGATTTTCCTTGTAAAAAATTGGAAGAATTTAGCAGCAAACCAATTATTAATGGTATTTGCAATCATGCTAATGTCATTTCAGATTCTCTACGTATGAAAGAAATCGGAATTCCACAATGGATTGAAGAAAAAATAAAAGAACACAAATGTCCTAAATGTGGCAATCT
>JAIEEY010000480.1 GCA_029067205.1 Lachnospiraceae bacterium | reverse complement strand
AAAGTCATCGTATTCCATTTGTTGATTGGTTCAAACCAATTTCTTTTGTGCAATTCTCAGATTTGCTCATTTATAGTTAATTACCAAAAGACAATATATTTCTCCTTTAATTTGTTTCAAAGAAACAGGACTAAATTTTATCGTATACTTAGATTCACATGCTAACTCTCCAATATATGATTTGAAAGTATGTGATCTGCTTTCCTTCAAATTTCCGAAAGTTGATATAATTTGCTTTTCTACATCTAATAATTCAAAATTTCCAAAACACATAATTGCTGAAGAATTAGTCGCATAAAATTTCTTATGATATGCCAAAAGCTCGTTTAAATCCAGATTTATAATATTTTCATATCTTCCTATTGGAAATCTTGATACCAAATCCTTATGAAATAATTCATCAAATACTGCCTTGCGTATATAATACGATTCACTTTGATAGTTCCCATTCCATTCAGAAACAACATCTTCTCTAATCTCATTTACTTGTTCAGGATTTATTATTTTACCTGATAGTATTTGTTCAAGTGTTGCTAACCCTACCGGAATTTCTTCTGCTGTTTCAACCCTTATTCTGTAATGAGTATGCTCATAAAATGTTGCGCCACTAACCAATTTGTCATAAGAGGGGTTTTTAGCAAATCCTAAGCATAAATGTTCTAAAAAGTGAGAAATCCCTATTTCTGATTCCTTTTCATACCTAGAGCCAGTCTTGTTAACCAAAAACATATTATAACAAGAATTATAAGGCGTCCTGCAAACATAATATTCTAAACGGTTATCAAGCTGCCCTTTTAATACCGTTAACGTCTCGTCAAGACAAAATATCGTACTGCTACTAATTTATGACACCCCCACCTTTATAAAACACATCTGAAATATCATCCTATATCAAAGCATCATTTACCAGAAAATCAAACATATGCGGATCTTTTTCCAAAAGTTCAAAATACATAACCAGTACCTTTTTATAAGATTGCATCCTCTCATGGCATATAATGTTTTTCCTCTCCATATTTAGACCTGCATCGTCAAAACAATGTGTATAACAAATATCACACAAACGCCCTAACCAGCACTTAGAACACTTATCGTAACATTGTTCAGCATATCCAAAGAGATACTTTTCCTCAATTACATCCATATATAATCCATGTTCCAAGTCTCCAATAAATGGTGAATTTCCAACTCTTTCACACGCTTTAAATTTACCATCAACCGTTATATATAAACGCCTCTGCCCAGGTGTAATTTTTCACGCAAAACTGGAAATTTTCACGCAAAACTGGAAATGTGTGTATGCGTCACTTTACAAATCCATGGAATTTATTAAGATAAGATTGTAGTAAGTGGGATATGGCGGGATAAGCCGAAATGTTATGGGATACCGCGGAACAATCTTATAGGAGGTAGAGCACATGGAAAAAGATGAAAAGATGAGGAATGGTGTTGGAGTAGCCGATCAGAAAGTGGAGAATGAGAAAGTAAAAAAAGAGGTGGTGGATTCTGGCGCACTCTCAACAGCCCAATTGAATGAGAACTGGAAGGAGTATTTGACAAACCACCCGTTTAATTACAAAGGTGCCTGCGTAAAGGGTGAGATATTTGACAAGATTAATTCATACCAGGGTAAAATGTATTGTTTTCCCATAAAGTATGGATGCAATATCGAGGACGGGAACATTGTTATGTTAAACCAATACTGTGAAGCATTTGCAATTGAAGACCGCTGCAGCATTTCGTATGAAGAATGGATCATGTCGGAGATTATCGGAACGGCAGAACTTTTAATCTATATGAGTAATGGGCAGGGTATTGTATTTGTAAAAGATTTCAGCGTGTTTGAATTTGCAAATTCCTCTGATCCAGAGTTTGCAGTTACACATGATGATATATGTAAGGCCTGTTATCTGGAAGATCCGGACACTGTATGTATGGATGACCTACAGCCCTTTGCAGGTCAGATCATGGGTATCGAGGGAGATACCGTCTACGTATTTGTCAGCCTTAATATAAAAGACCGGAAAAAGTGGATATGGGATCCAGAGGCATTTACAGAAGATCCACATAAAAATATATAGGTGGGGAGGCGGTATCTATGATAATCACAAGTCAGGGCTTACAAGGTATGCAGTCAGGCTTTAATGCCCTGTTCAATAAAGCATACACAGAAACCACACCCCAGTATGAAAAGGTTGCAATGACTGTACCGTCAGGCGGTTCCGATGAGACATACGGATGGCTTGGGCAGTTCCCTGCATTGAGGGAATGGATCGGAGAAAGGGAGATCCACAACCTTGATGCCATTGGCTACACGATCAAGAACAAGGATTACGAACTGACCATCAGTGTTGGACGTAATGACATACTGGATGATAAGATTGGAATTTATTCTCCACTGTTTCAGGAGATGGGCGTGTCTGCCAAAATGCACCCGGATGAGCTGATCTTTTCCCTGTTTGCTGCGGGCTTTTCAAATGCCTGTTATGATGGTACACCATTTTTTAATGAAAAACACCCTCTGGATGAAAAAGGAAACACCCTTCAATCAAATATGGGCACACAGAAGTTAAGCCCTCAATCATACGAGGCAGCCAGAAGCCAGATGATGACCATCAAGGGAGAAAGTGGAAAGACATTGAAAATAATCCCTGACCTGCTGGTAGTATCCCCACAAAAGGAAGCAACTGCACGGCAGATCCTGTTTGCAGACCTGATTTCTGGAAGCACCAATGTAAACAAAAACACATCCGATCTGCTGGTAGTCCCGGAACTTGCTGATACACCTGAATACTGGTTCTTACTGTCAACCAAACGAGCCATCAAGCCGTTTATTTTCCAGATGAGGGAAAAACCCCGTTTTGTCTCAAAGGTTCAGGATGGTGATGATAATGTATTCTTTCAGAATACTTTTTTGTATGGATGCAATGCAAGATATAATGCAGGATATGGTCTGTGGCAGCTTGCCTATGGAAGCACAGGAAGTGATTCACCTGACACATCACCCAGACAGGATGTGGGATCATCAGAACAAAGCGGGGGTGGTGAATAATGTTAATCATTGCTAATTCGGTAGGGGTGGAAAGCGGAAGGTTCCATAGTGTGCCAAATGAAATTAAGATCCTGCCCGTTGGAATGGTGAAAAGTCAGAAAGGCGACTTCTATGTTGATGAAGAAAGCTACTCCCTGATGAAAGAGGATATGGAAAGTCACGGGGTGGATATTGTCATTGACTATGAGCATCAGACATTAAAAGACTGTCAGGCTCCCGCAGGTGGATGGATCAAGAAACTGGAGTATACGCCTGATGCCATAGTTGCCAAAGTTGAATGGACGCCAAGGTCAAAACAATACCTGAGTGATAAAGAATACCGTTATCTTTCTCCTGTAGTCCTGACTCGCAAGAAGGACAGAAAAGCAGTCAAGCTTCACAGCCTTGCATTGACAAATATGCCCGCAATTGACAGTATGTTTCCGATCATCAACAGCAGTGCCGGAGTACTGGGTGAAGATGATGAAAGCGAAACTAAAAGTGAAAATGACAAAGCGAAAGCAACGGTTGATGCTGACTGTAACAAGGAAGGAAAAGGAATAAATCTGCAAAAACTCAGGGAACCTTTAGGACTCCCAGCGGATGCAGCAGATGAGGAAGTTATGAATGCGCTGCTTAAAAGACTTTCTGACAATGAAACGCAGGCTCATAAAGCGGAGGTAGAAAACATACTGGACAACGGACTCCGAAACGGGAAAATTTTACCTTATCAGATAAATGACATGCGTGCATTTGCGGAAGCTGATCTGGATGGATTCAAAACTTTTATAAGTAAAGCTCCCCAGATCGTTCCGATCGGAAAGCTTAACCTTACCGATCCACCCGGCAAAGGTTCTGCAGAAGAAAAAAACATATGCGAAACCCTTGGCTTGTCAATGGAAGATTATGAGAAATATGGCAGTATGAAAATCTGATACAAGGGGGGAGAATATATGAACAGGCTCCAGAAAGAACTTGCTGCAGAATTAACAATGGATGACATTCCTGATAATCACCGCCCCCTGGCAGAGCTTATCGGACTGGACAAATTTATTCTCCTGTGTGATTATGCAAAAGGAGATATGGTGTATTTTCCACAGGTTGACAGGATTCTTATTCCCGTCCGAAACAGGGACATAAGAGCAGATTGCAACGGTTACAACAAAAGGGAACTTGCCCAAAAGTACAACCTGACCATACAACAAATTAATAACATAATAAAGAAGACGTAAAACAAACAGACCAGATACAAAAATGCTGTATCTGGTCTGTTTGTCTGAAGTATTGGGATATACTGTTTCTTCTATAATAAAAGAAGTTATGCTTGTCACAAATCGCTTATTTATCTTCAGAAGACATCTGAAGATAGTATAAAATTGCTTCTTTGATAGCCGCCTGCTTATTATCTTGTTCTTTCAACCACTTTACTATTTCGTAGTCAAACATCTTATTGAACTTCAATGAAATACGTACAGCATGTTTTTTATCCGCAGCAGCCTGTTGTTCACTTCGTTTATTAGCAGCCATCTTTCCACCTCATTTCAATCTATGTTGGTATTACCTACAAAGTATAACAA
>JAIEEY010000048.1 GCA_029067205.1 Lachnospiraceae bacterium | reverse complement strand
GCTGTCTGAGCGTTTCGATGCCGGAAAGGAAGCGGAGAAAGGCGGGCTTCCATAAAGGATAAACTGTCACAGATGAAAGCAAAAGCAGACCAGCAGAAAAAAGCGCCGGAACCGGACAAGGCAAAGACAAAGAGCAAAGCAGAATGTTTATAAATAACAATAAAAATATCCAGAGCGGGAACAGATAGGGAAACTTATCTGTTTTCTGCTTTTATGGAGGAAAAGGAGAAATAACCATATGGCAGATGCAAAGACCGAAAAACAGAAAGTAAAAGAGATCACTGACAAACTGGAGGAGGGGTTAAAGGAGCTTTTTGAAAGTGAGAAATATAAAAGCTATCTCTCCACTATGTCAAAATTCCATAATTACAGTTTCAACAACACGCTCCTGATCGCCTTACAAAAGCCCGAAGCTACTTTGGTCGCAGGGTACCAGGCATGGCAGAAGAATTTCAACCGCCATGTAAACAAAGGTGAAAAGGGAATCCGTATCCTTGCCCCTGCCCCTTATAAAATTAAGGAGGAACGGGACAAGTTAGACCCTGTGACCGGGGAGATCGTGCTTGATAAGGACGGTATGCCGCAGACAGAGGAAGTCGAGATTAAAATTCCCGCCTTTCGTGCGGTGTCCGTGTTTGACATATCACAGACGGACGGAGAACCAATCCCGGAACTGGAAGCAAAAGAGCTTTTATCCACGGTGGAGGGATATGAGGACTTCATTAAGGCTATCAATTATGTTGCGCCTGTCCCTATCGGCTTTGAGGACATTCCCGGCGATTCAAAGGGGTATTTCAATACAGCAGAAAACCGGATTGCGGTGCAGGAGGGCATGAGCGAAAGCCAGACCTTAAAGACAATGGTGCATGAAACAGCCCATTCCATGCTGCACAATAAGGAAGTCAACAAAGAAGATATTCTTGCCCCGGCAAAGGACAGGAACACCAAAGAGGTGGAAGCCGAGAGCATTGCCTATACGGTGTGCCAGCATTTCGGCATAGATACGTCGGAGTATTCTTTCGGGTATATTGCCGGGTGGAGCAGCGGAAAGGATATGAAAGAACTGAAATCTTCCCTTGACACGATCCGCAGGACTGCATCGGAGCTTATCACGGGCATAGAGGAACAGCTTCAAGAATTGCAGCGTGACAGGGAAATGATGCAGGAGCAGGAAAAGGAGAGCCTTCTGCTGATACAGAACAGCGATTTGTCCGAGTACAGCCTTGTAAGTGTCAGGGGAATGGATGCGGCAGAGGTCGTGGAAGCCCTTTCTGCCATGAATGACGATGACAGGCTGAATGTTGCCGCATATCTGGAAAGCAGGGGTGCATGGACAACGGAGATCGGCAATGAGGAAACGAAGGAATTTGAGGAATACCACCTTGATGTCCGGTACATTACCGACACAAACGAGATCATTGACTTAAAGGCAGAAATGGAATGGAACGAGAGGGCAAAGGAGCCTATTGGGGCAGATGATGTGATTTTGAAAGTCACACATTCAGACGGTTTTGAGATAGAGCGCATTACCAACAAGACACCGGAGGAAGTGCAGGAGATCATGGCTGCGCTTACAAAGCTGGAGCAAAAGGACAGAAAGAATATCCATGACTGTCTGGAAAGCTATGGGGCTGATTATATCCCTATCATTGTGGACGGCGGCAGAAATTCCGGTATGCCGCAGTTTAACGACTTTGAGATTGACCTGAATAAAAAAGAGGTAACAATGATGCACCACCTTTCCCCGGCACAGCAGGCGGAGGGCATCATCAACCGTCTGGAATTTGCCAAGACCGCTTTTTCTGCTGATGAGCGCAATCTGATTGTAAATTATGCTTATAAGTTGAATGACATGGAAAAGACAAGGGAACTTGCAGAACATATCTATTATGAGGAAACAGAGGGCAATCAGGGAGCTGCCCTTGCAATCATTGACGCACAGGCAGAGATTGATGCACTTCCTGCCCCTATGATCGGCTTATCAGAGATGCAGGAATATGGATATACATGGAATGAAATGCTGCCATTGACACAGGAGAGGGCATTGGAGCTTTTTGACCATGACCTGCCCGTGTACCTGCTCCATGAGGACGGTTCGGAAACAACAGTGGAGGACAGGAAGCAGATCACAGAGCATGAGGGAATTTTTGGCATAGAAAAGGGCGATTGGGAAAATGAAAAGAATCTGCGGACTATGTTGGAGGAACTCGAAGAAAGCGGCGCAAATAAGGAAGCACAGCTTTTGTATGGCGATACGGATAAATATGGAATTTATCAGTTAAAGGACAATCCGGAGCTTCGTGATTTTCACTTTGCGGGTACGGAATCCTTAAAGCGCAGGGGCATCATAAAGGACAACTTTGATGCAATAAAACCGGAAAATTATAATCTGGTCTATGTGGGAGAGCTGTCGGAATTATCAAAGGACTTCATAAGTTTACAGACACAGGGGGATACGCTTGAGGCACTTTATGAGAAATTTAACATAGACCACCCGGAGGACTTCAAAGGACATTCCCTTTCCGTCAGTGACATTGTGGTGCTGCACGAGAATGGGGAGAACAGCGCACACTTTGTTGAGTCAGTTGGTTTTACCGGGCTTCCTGATTTTATGCGTGAGCTGGAGGGCGTAAAAGAGCAGGATGCCCAAAAAGCAGAACCGGAAGAAATGCAGGACACTTCTGGACATGATGTCAATCAATCTGCAAAGCAGAATGATTTGAAGTCAGATTCAGAGAAAGAAAAAGAGTATCCTGCTGTTTACCATGAATCTTTGAATTATGCAATAAATCATGGGGAAGCGGATAAATACCATGATTCCCGCAAACTTGACAGGGAGTGCAAAGGAGCGATAGAAGAAACAATCCGGCAGAATTTTGACGGTATGTATTTGAAGCATGATATTGTAAAGCCTTTAGCAGAGCAGTACGGTTCGGAACGCATCGCCTTTGTCCTTGCCAACACGCTCCAGCAGGAATCATGGGACGGACGTTTTTCAGGGGATAACAAAGCGTGGGCATCAGAGTTTTCCATTCCTGAAAATATCGTGCATGGAATGGATATGAATAGTGAATTGATTGTAAGCAGCCACCCGGCAGTCCTGGACGGTTTTATTGATATGTTCCGCAGTGAAGTCTTGGAACAGGAAAAAGAATTGTCCACGGGACAGGAAAAAGTGACTTCTGGACATGATGTCCAAAAGTTGAAAGCGGAGCAGTCAGAGCCAGAACAGACACAGGCGGAGCAGTCAGAAGCAGAAAAATCAGAACCGCAGACAGAACAGAACGAGCCGGAGAAGTCAACAGAAACACCGGAATATGAGGATATGGAGGACGGTGACGAGATCATTGACCTCGGAGATGAAAAGGATCAGGTGCTTGCAGAGATGAAACAATCATTAGAAGGCAGACAGGACACTTCTGGACACGATGTCAATCAATCTGCAAAGCAGAATGATTTGAAGTTAGAAACGGAGCCGGAGGAAATGGCGGAAAAAGAGCTTGCATTTCAGATAGCAGACCGATTTATCAGTATCCAAGAGGTTGAGGACGGTTATGACTATTCCATTATGGGCGCAGATTATAAGGAGATAGACGGTGGCGTGTATGACAATCCCAATGTCAGTATCAGAGAAGCCCTTAACGATATAGTGGAGGATTTGAGAGAAAATCCTTTTGACAATGGCGCAAGGGGGAATATCGGTGACAATGACGAACTGATACCGATTGATTATGATGGATTGATGGAAAATGTGGAAGCAGCAAACCGTATCGAACCGCAGGCACAGGGGAATGTGGTTGAAAATTTCAAGGCAAAAACAAATGAACTGTTCCATGAGATCAGCGAAATGAACCCGGCAGAGATTGAGGAAACTGTAAAATGCCATGTGCAGGCACAATTAGATGAATATGGCATTGATGCGGTAATCGTCGATGCGGTTGTTTCAGGGAGCCGGTGCCGGGGCTTGGAGCGTGAAGGCTCTGACCTTGATGTGGTAGTGGAGCTTTCCACGAATGAGCGTGAAGATGTGCTGTTCGATATGTTTAATGAGGACGGGCTTTGTATCGGCGGGGTAAAGGTGGATATTAACCCGATTACCGCACAGAGGACGGGAAGTCTTGAAACATATCTTCCCCAAGTAGAGGATTATCTGGAGGGAGTGCGTGAAGCAAGGGAGAATGAGCCGATAAGCATTTTTAATATCCGTATGAATGACGAGGAACGGTGGTTCAAGAACACCAGCGGACTTGATGCGGAGGGGCTGTGTAAAGCCTATGCGGAATGTGATAAACCATTTGTGGAAATGGGAAAATACGGGGAATGGATTGAAGCGGCAGACCATGCCTATATTGAACAGGGGGAAAGGCTGGACTTCTCCATAGAGTTCAATGATGAAACTGACCAGATCACCATATTTGACGGGGAAAACTTTGAATATAAGGGACTGCGGGCAACCTTATTTTCGGAACAGGCTGAAACGGAAGTGACGCTGACCGTTGCGGAGTGCGGCGAGTTCCACAATATGGGCGAGTTTTATGAGAATATCCCTACGGTGGAGGAAGCTGTCACAATCTGGAAACAGATACCGCCGGAGCGAATGAACGGTATCCCTGCAATCGGCATCAATGTCCATACACCGGGAACGGAGGCTTTTGAAGATGTGGGGATTGACATTTTATCCGGCAAAAGGATTGACCTTGATATGTTAGAGTATATTCCTGATATAAAAGGCAATCCGCAGGCTATGGAAGTGATTGCGGAGCTTGTGGCAAAGCTGCCGGAAATGGAGATAGATGGCAACATGAGCGAGGAATTTGAAGCAAAGGTATGGGAGAAGCGTATGCCTGATCTGACACCTGCAGAACAGCTTGCGGTAGAGATTGACCGTTTTACATATGATTACGATACTGCCCTTTACCATGATAGCAGCCAGAGCATGACGGAGAATGTGTCAGAGCTTGCAGAAGCCTTAAAACAGGGAGATACCCGTGATATTGCAATGTGGCTTGCCG
>JAIEEY010000479.1 GCA_029067205.1 Lachnospiraceae bacterium | reverse complement strand
CTCCATACCAATCGATTCCCCCATAATCTTTGGCTGTATCAGCTGCCGGAACAATTGTCCCGCCCCCCAGATTACCAGGAAACCAAGAGCCCTGAGATAATTTCCGCCAATAATAGTCACGATTACCCACGGCACAAGCACGATACCAGTCCCGAAAAAGGGCAGGAAATCCAGAAACGCCATGAGAAGTGCTATCAGAAAACTATATCTGACTTTCATAAACGTAAGCCCTGCCAGGAGCAGCACATACATCCAAATCTCGATGCGAAACTGTGCCTTAAAATATCCTCCGACCGCCTGTTTGATGCTTGAGGCAAACACATCATACTTGTGTGTGATATTTTCTGGCATAAAGCTGTCCATAAATTTTCCAACCCATTCCCTGTCTGCGATAAAAAAATAGGCGGACAGTATACACATGATAATCGATATGATAACACTTGCTATGTTGCCAACCATGCTGCCCATGCCCTCAAATGTACTGAAATCCAGACTTTTGGGCAGATCCGTTATCATCTCGCCAATCGTGTTTCCCAGATTATTCAGCGTATCCGCAAGTTTGGGTGCTCTCAGTCCGATATATTGACCTATCCATACACCAAACGCATCAAAATCCTTCTTCACAGCTGCCCACATCGAGGGAACTTCTTCCATAAAACCTGAAACCTGTCTCCAAAGTATGACTCCAAGACCATAACCAATTCCGATCACTGCTGCAATCACACACACACTAACTACAACGGTTCCTGCCTTTCTCCTAATTTTCAATTTTCTCTCAAGAAACACTACAAACGGATTTGCGATACACGAAATAATCCAACCTATCACAAAAGGCATAAAAAACAAAACCAGCTTAGGCACCAAAAAAATGCAAAACAGCAGTATGAACAGCGAAATTAGAATATTTACGATCAGCTTAATATTTTCTTTTGCTGTGTTTTTCCCTTCCATAATCAGCTTTCTCCTTCTGACTGTCCCATCATGCTGTCAATCAGTTCATATATTTCATCCCGTCCCTGCTTCGTCTGTGCCGAAAACGGAATCACGATCGTATCCTGGTCTACAGCAAGCCCCTGCTTTACTGCCTTGATCTGCTTTTGCAGCTGGCTTCTGTTGATCTTATCCGCCTTTGTCGCGATGATGATCGGGTGAAAGCCGTTCGAGAGAATCCAATCATACATGGTTTTGTCATTTGCTGACGGATCATGCCTGATATCGACAAGCAAAAACACTGCTTTCAACACCCTCGATTGACAGAGATACTTCTCGATCATTTTTCCCCATTTCTCTTTTTCCTGCTGACTCACCTTTGCATAGCCGTACCCCGGAAGGTCAACGAAATACAATTCATCGTTTATATTATAGAAATTGATCGTCGGTGTCTTTCCTGGCTGTGAGCTGGTACGCGCCAGCGATTTGCGGTTCATAAGGGCATTGATGAGCGAGGATTTTCCCACATTACTCTTTCCGGCAAACGCAATCTCAGGCATACTATTTTGTGGTATCTTGCTTGTCACACCAATTACGGTTTCCAAGCTTACATTTTTTATGACCATCTGTTATTTCTCCTGCTTATCTCCTGTTACTGATTTCTTTTTATTTCCACTTTTCGTCCTTTTGACCTTGATTTCCTGCGCAAACGCCAGCGGAATCACCTCATCCATAGAGTTCACAAAACAGATCTCCATACCCGATTTAATCTCGTTGGAAATCTCTGCAACATCTTTCTCGTTTTCCTTCGGCACCAGAACAGTGGTGATACCCGCCGTCTTTGCTGCCAGAAGCTTTTCTTTGAGTCCACCGATTGGAAGCACCCTTCCCCGCAGTGTGATCTCACCAGTCATAGCCACCTTCGCCTTGACCGGTGTGTCAGTGATTGCCGACAACACTGCTGTCGCCATGGTAATACCTGCAGACGGTCCATCCTTGGGAACTGCCCCTTCTGGAATATGGAGATGAAAATCATTTTCCTTGAAGAATTCTGGCTCAATCTTATACTGGGGCGCAATGGATCTGATATAACTGATTCCAGTCCTGGCAGACTCCTTCATCACATCGCCAAGCTTTCCCGTAAGCTCGATATCACCCTTTCCCGGCATAATATTCACTTCAATCTGAAGAGTATCACCGCCCACACTTGTCCATGCAAGTCCCCTGACAATACCAACATCATCCTTCTCGTTCGCCATATCCACACTGTACTTTGGCTTTCCAAGATATTTTTCCAGTTTCTGACTGTTTACTTTGATACACTTGTCCTGTGACTGTTTTTTACTCTTTCCATCTCTGTCTTTTAGAATCTCTAATGCTGCCTTTCTGCAGACTGTCCCAAGCTTTCGCTCAAGATTCCTCACACCCGCCTCTTTCGTGTAGCGGTCGATAACGCCCCTGATCGCATTGTCACTGATCGTCAGCTGCGCTTCCTTCAAACCGTTCTTCTTAAGCTGTTTCTCCCACAGATGCTCCTTTGCAATATGAAACTTCTCATTTGCCGTATAGCTTGTAACTTCAATAATATCCATACGGTCCAGCAGCGGTCTTGGAATATTGCCTGCGTCATTTGCCGTCGCTATGAACAAAACCTTGGACAGATCAATCGGCAGCTCCACATAATGATCCCTGAAATGGCAGTTCTGCTCCGGATCTAGCACCTCCAGGAGTGCCGAGGAGGTATCCCCCTTATAATCACTGCTGACCTTATCAATCTCGTCAAGCAGCATCAGCGGATTGCACACACCTGCCTGCTTTAAGCCGTTTGCGATACGTCCTGGCATCGCCCCGACATAGGTCTTGCGGTGTCCCCTGATCTCCGCCTCGTCACGTACACCGCCGAGACAGATCCTGACATACTTTTTATTCAGCGCCTCGGCTATGGATTTTGCAATCGAAGTTTTTCCTGTCCCCGGCGGTCCCACCAGACACAGGATTGGCGCTTCGCCCTTACTGGTAAGGCATCTGACCGCAAGATACTCGACAATCCGTTGTTTTACCTTCTCCAATCCGTAATGGTCCCGCTCCAGAATTTCCTCTGCCCTGTTGATATCATTGTTGTCCTTCGAAGCTTTGTTCCATGGCAGTTCTAAAAGCGTCTCGATATACCCACGCTCCACTGCACTCTCAGAACTCGAACCCATGATTGTCTTGAACCGATTGATCTCCTTTTGAATCTTTTCTTTTACCTCCGCATCTGCCTTCAGCTTTGCAAGTGCTTCCTCATAATGCTTCACATCGGAATATTGATTCTTGTCTCCCAGCTCTTCCTGTATATACTCCATCTGCTCGCGCAGAATATAATCCTTTTGGTTCTTGTCTATTTTCTCCCTGATCTTTACCGCCAGCTGTGTACGTATTGCCGCAATCTGTGCCTCGTTCATGATCAGGGCCACCAATTCCCCGCACTGTTCGGCAAGATCCTCAATCTCGAGTATGCCCTGCTTCTGTTCGTATGAAAAAGGGGTATTGATCAAGATCTGGTTCATCAATACCGCCAGACTGCTCCCATCTTTAAAATATTTTCCCAGACTTTTTCCAATCTTGGGGTAGAATCTTACATAGGTGTCAAAAACTTCCCTGAGTGTGCGGCTTAATGCCTCCTCCTCAGCCTGTTCCATGACAGTTTCGCTGTCATCAATCTCTTCATACAATGCACTGAAATACTGACCTTCATTGTCCTCGAGTTCTATAATACGCGCCCTTGCCACAGCCTCCACCATGACTCTGTCAATACTGTTTGGAAGTTTTGTAACCTGCTTGATATTTGCCACGGTACACACTTTATATAATCCGTCGATATCCGGTTTCTCTTCTTCTGGATCAATCTGCGGTACAAGCAGAACCTTCTGCGATTCATTCAGTGCCTGCTCAATTGCCTTTTTTGACATATCTCTGTTCAGATCAAAATGTATGATCATATTCGGTATTACGGTTAGTCCCCGCAGTGCCACCAAAGGTAATGCTGTTGTTATCTGCTCCATCTAAATTCCTTTCGTAAAAGCGCCGCCTTTTCGAAAGGCGGCGCTTATGATTAATCGATTTATTTATCTCGCCTTTTTCTCTCGCTCTGTGCGCATTGCTTCGCGGTGTACTACAAAAGGCTGACTTGTTCCTTCTACGGACTCCTTCGTGACCACACAGCTCTCAATCGTGTCATCGGAAGGAATCTCATACATGATATCCATCATAATACTCTCCATGATGGAACGCAGGCCTCTGGCTCCTGTCTTTCTCTCCAGCGCTTTCTCGGCAATCGCGTCAATCGCATCCGGTTCAAAGGTAAGCTTTACATTATCGAACTCAAAAAGCTTCTGATACTGCTTGATCAGCGCACTTTTTGGCTCCTTCAGGATTCTCACGAGAGCTTCCTTATCAAGCCCCTCGAGCGATACGTTGATCGGAACCCTGCCGACAAACTCAGGAATAAGGCCATATTTTGTCAGATCCTGTGGTGTCACTTCCTTAAATACAGCGCCGATATCCCTTGTCGTCTTCTCTGCGATATCCTTGTTAAATCCGATCGACTTGCGGTCAAGCCTGTTCTCAACAATCTTGTCAAGTCCATCAAAAGCACCGCCACAGATAAACAGGATATTGGTCGTGTCAATCTGTATCAGTTCCTGATGCGGATGCTTTCTTCCTCCCTGTGGAGGCACACTTGCCACTGTCCCCTCAACAATTTTCAAAAGTGCCTGCTGCACACCCTCACCGGAAACATCCCTGGTAATCGAAACATTTTCACTCTTCTTGGTAATCTTGTCAATCTCATCGATATAGATGATTCCATATTGAGAGGGCTC
>JAIEEY010000478.1 GCA_029067205.1 Lachnospiraceae bacterium | reverse complement strand
GAATTTAATTATCCACATTATCCACATTTTTTTGTGACCAAATCGTCAAAAAAGGGTGTGGATATTTTTTGTTTTCATCCACATTAGTCTTGATAAAAATCCACATGTTACCTTTGTGGTCTGGCAAGGGATTGAAACATTATCTTATATGGCTATCCACAGTATCCACACTTTCCACACTTTCCAAAAATCCAGTATTCACAAGGGGTTGAGCGGTGTCGGGGGCTTGCTTTTTTTGCCAAGTGTGCTACAATACACTTACCTTATAGATGCCGGTGTCTCCCACGCCGGATGTATACTAAGGAATTTATAACCGGACGGAGGTCTATTATGAATCGTGTCAATATTTATCGGGCTGCCACAAATGATCAGACAAGCATCTCAAACGTATTCATTGATGAATATATGGCAGACGCCAATGATGCACAGCTCAAGATCTATCTTTTTCTGATCCGCATGATGAACGCGAATCTCCCAACAAGCGTGACTGATATTGCGGACAAGTTTAATTACACGGAAAAGGATGTGCTCAGGTCGCTGATGTATTGGGAGTCCAGACAGCTTCTGGCACTAGACTTCGATGCGGCTCACAACCTGTCCGGAATCAGGGTACTTTCCCTTGAAAACGTATACGAGGCGCCCAGAACGGCTCCCCGTATCACCCCGGTCTTATCTTTTATAAGGCCGGCCTCCATGCAGACGGGCATGACTGCCAGAGCCGGAGCGGCTCCGCTGGCTGCGAATCGTACTACCGCAGCCATGGGCAGCCAGCCCGCAAATGGAAAACTAAATTCTGAAAAAGTCATCAAACCGGATTACTCGCTTGATGAGCTGAGAGACTTCAAGAGCAACGAGGACATTGAGCAGCTGTTGATGGTCACGGAACAGTATGTCGCAAGACCATTGACGCGCAGCGATATGGAAACGATTCTCTTCCTGTATGACAGGCTTGATTTCTCGACAGACTTGATTGACTACCTGGTACAGCACTGTGTCGAGCGTGGCAAGAAAGATTTCCGGTATATGGAAAAGGTGGCTTTGGCGTGGCATGAACAGGGCATCACTTCACCGGCAGATGCACAGAATGCTTCCCGCAAGTATGACAAAGTAGTCTATACGATCATGAAATCCCTTGGCAAGAATGCAAATCCAGCTCCCAAGGAACTTGAGTACATAAATAAATGGACAAAGGAATACGGATTTCTGCTGGATGTGATCCAGGAGGCATGCGACAAGACTGTCATGACGACAGACAACCACCGCTTTGCATATGCGGATGGAATCCTCACCAAATGGTATCATGCAGGTGTCCACCACAAAGCTGATATTCCGGCGGCTGACGCAGCATACAAGCGTGTTTCCCAGAATGTGGACAAGCCGCGCAAAAACAATATCAGAACTGATAATATTGTCACAAAGAATAAATTCAACAATTTCGCACAAAATACCTACGACTTTGATGAATTAGAGCAAAATATACTGAGCAATTAAGTCATACAAAATCAACACAAAAACGAATGAGGTAAAGACACAGATGCCACTGACAAACAGCCAATATGATGCGATCATGCGCTCCTACGAAGCGAAACAGCGCGCCGTCAGACACAGGCTAGAACACAATACCGAAACTGTATACAGGAAAATTCCTGATTATGAGGATTTGGACCGCCAAGTCGCCTCAATCTCCATCGAGCAGGGCCGAAAGCTCCTTGGCGGAGATGAAGGTGCACTGGCAGAATTGAGACAGCGCTTAAGAGCACTCTCCGAAAAAAAAGTATCCCTGCTGCGCGCATATGGTTTTCCTGATGACTATCTGTCACCAGTCTATGAATGCGGCAAATGCCAGGATACTGGCTACATTGCCAACCAAAAGTGCAGTTGTTTCCGCACGGAAGAGATCAACCTGATTTACGAACAGTCCCACATCAAAAACCTGCTCATGACAGAGAATTTTTGTTCGCTTTCCTATGACTATTATACGGGGGAGGATCTCGAAAAATTTACAAAAGCTGTACAAATATGCCAAAATTTTGTGAAAAGCTTCGATAAGGACTACCGAAACCTGTTTTTTTATGGTACAGTAGGAACGGGTAAATCTTTTTTATCCTGCTGTATTGCAAAAGAATTGATCGACCAGGGAAACTTAGTGATTTACTTTAGCGCTTCCCAGCTTTTTGACATCTTATCGAAAAGCACCTTTGACAGGGACAGCATAGAGGCGGCGTCCGGCATCTCCGATGATATCTGTGACTGCGACCTGCTGATCATTGATGATCTGGGAACGGAGCTAACGAACTCCTTTGTTTCCTCCCAGCTTTTTTCCTGCCTGAACAACAGACATCTGCGGAAAAAGGCTACAATCATCACAACAAATCTTTCACTTGGGGAACTGCGGGACCGTTATTCTGACCGGATTTTTTCCCGCATCACAAGCAATTACGATATATGCAAGCTGACTGGTAAGGACATCCGGATGCAGAAAAAGACAGCAGCTTCAAACAAATGAAAATAAGATTAATGTAGAAAACAAAATACAAAACAACATAGAAAGCGAGGGTTTTTCAATGCCAGTTCGTGAGGAAAAAAGAAATCTTAATTCAATACCTGTAGGTTCATTAGGCATCATTCCTTTGAGTGGCTGCAAGGATCTCGGCGACAAGGTTGACAAATATCTTGTCAAATGGAGGGCCGAGCGTGAGAGTGAACACAAGGACTCTCTTGCATTTGCCGGGTATCAACGCGATTCCTACATTATAAATACCCGCGTTCCACGTTTCGGAACCGGAGAGGCAAAAGGTGAAATCTTACAATCAGTACGCGGAGATGACATTTATCTGCTGGTGGATGTCACGAACTACAGCCTGACCTATTCCCTCTGCGGACAGGAGAACCATATGTCTCCTGACGACCACTATCAGGACTTAAAACGAATCATTGCTGCCATCGGTGGTAAGTCGAGACGCATCACTGTGATCATGCCCTATCTGTATGAGAGCCGTCAGCACAAGAGAAATTCCCGGGAATCCCTCGACTGTGCGCTTGCACTTCAGGAAATGGTAAAAATGGGTGTTGACAACATTATCACTTTTGATGCACATGACCCACGTGTGCAGAACGCGATTCCCCTGAATGGCTTTGAGACCGTATCACCTACCTATCAGTTTATCAAAGGACTGTTAAATCATGTCCCCGACTTGACGATCGACGCAGACCATATGATGATCATAAGCCCCGACGAGGGTGGTATGAGCCGCGCAATCTACATGGCAAACGTGATGGGGCTTGACATGGGTATGTTTTATAAACGACGCGATTATACCAAAATTGTAAACGGCCGCAATCCGATCGTAGCACACGAGTTTCTTGGAAGCAACGTGGAAGGAAAAGATGTCATCATCGTAGATGATATGATCTCCTCTGGCGAAAGTATGATAGATGTTGCCACAAATCTCAAGAAACGCAAGGCAAATCGTATCTTTGCCGCTGCCACTTTTGGTCTGTTCACTGCCGGACTTGACATATTTGACAAGGCATGCAGCCAGGGATTGATCTATAAGGTTTTAACCACGAACCTGATCTACCAGAAACCAGAACTGCTTGAAAAGGAGTGGTATATCAGCTGTGACATGAGCAAATATATCGCATACATTATAGACACATTAAACCACGATTCTTCCATCAGTGACCTGCTCAATCCCAACGACAGGATTCACAGCTACATCAACCGCTATAAAAACGGTGAGATACCGACAATTTAAAAATGAAAATACCGCTGAGAACTCAGCGGTATTTTCATTTTTTATTTATTCATCATATCCATTCGGATTGTTTGACTGCCATCTCCAGCTGTCTGCACACATCTCCTTAATGCCATACTGCGCCGTCCAGCCAAGTTCCTCCTTAGCCTTCGCGGCATCTGCATAGCAGGTTGCGATATCGCCAGCACGTCTTGCCTTGATCTCATATGGAATCTTGACGCCTGTAGCCTCCTCAAAGTTCTTTACGATATCAAGCACGCTGTAGCCTGTTCCTGTGCCGAGATTGTAGATGCAAAGGCCTGCTTTCTCCTCAATCTTCTTCAATGCCTTCACGTGTCCAACCGCAAGGTCTACGACATGGATATAGTCTCTGACACCTGTTCCATCGTGTGTATCATAATCATTGCCAAATACACCAAGCTTCTCGAGCTTGCCTACTGCCACCTGTGTAATGTATGGCATCAGATTGTTGGGGATTCCATTCGGATTCTCACCCATTGTACCGCTCTGATGCGCCCCAATCGGGTTAAAGTAACGAAGGAGGATCACATTCCACTCCGGATCAGCCTTCTGCATATCAGATAAGATCTGCTCCAACATAGACTTTGTCCATCCATATGGATTGGTACATTGTCCCTTCGGGCACTCCTCTGTGATCGGAATAAATGCGGGATCTCCATATACCGTAGCGGAAGATGAGAAAATAATGTTCTTGCAGCCATGCTTTCTCATCACATCCACAAGCGTCAATGTCCCTGCAATATTGTTGTTGTAGTACTCCCATGGCTTTTGAACGGACTCTCCAACCGCCTTCAAGCCTGCAAAGTGAATGCAGGAATCAATCTCTTCGCTTTCAAAAATATTTTCCAACGCGTCTCTGTCAAGAATATCCGCCTTATAAAATGTAACCGGTTTCCCTGTGATCTTCTCCACGCGCTGTAAGGATTTAACACTCGCATTAGACAAGTTGTCTACCACAACTACATCATACCCTGCATTTTGAAGTTCTACTACTGTGTGGCTGCCGATAAATCCAGCAC
>JAIEEY010000477.1 GCA_029067205.1 Lachnospiraceae bacterium | reverse complement strand
ATCAGAGGTTGCCGAGGACAGCGCCAGGAGCATTGGGACTGTGCAAAAAGCTTAAATGAGTAGCTAAACTGGAATTTTTAGGAGGGAAAATGAAAAGGAAACATTATAAAGGACAGAAACATTATAGTGGAAAAGAGTTGTTGAAACGGCGGAAAATCGAAAGAGAAGAGTATGAGAAACGATTATCTGAGCAAAAACCAGAAGATGTAAAATTTCTTTATAAGTCATCCATGCTTCCGGGTCCTCGATTTTTTGTGACTGGAATTTAGTTTGCCAGCAGGAGGAAAGAAGGTGATTATGCATGGATATATCCAGACATGCCGCAAAACGGCTAAAGGAACGCTGTGGGCTGAATAAGAAAGCCTGTGAACAGATGGCACAGAAAGCCTTTGACGAGGGGGATCAGACATAGCCAGACAAAGGGGCGGCTGAATAAATGGGTGACGAGGCTGTATTTTAATAACCGGGCTGCAAACAATATCCGACTCTATGGAGACAAGGCGTACATATTTTGCAACGAAATACTGGTGACAGTGATACAGATACCCGCGGATTTAATGAGGGATTTTAAGAAAATGGTCAGGGAATAGCAGGAAATTTGGCTCGTGGTAGCAGTATTGCGATGTCGCAATAAAAACTGAATAAAGAAAAATAAGTGGTATCAACCGACCAAAGTTATCTACCACTTATCAAAAGTCTAAGAAAAGTATAGCACTTTAACATTTCTTAGACAAGTATCAATTTTTTACTAATGATAGGAGGAAAAGTTTATGAACACGAAGGAAAAAGTAAGAAATGATATACTTGTTGGAATGCAGATGCATCTGGATGCGTGTACCATGGCGATTCTGGATGCAATCATTGTTAAAGCAGTGCAAAATGTGGAGATGACGGAGGTAACGACACTTCCAGCAATGGTAGACGATACCAATCAGTATGTATTAAATCTGTTTGACGTTAAAAAAGCTCCTAAATTAAGTCCGATGACAGTAGAGTTTTATAAAAGTACTATAAATGAATTTATGGTGCTTGTAAATAAGCCATTGAATAAGGTCACGGAATCGGACATAGAATATTATCTTATGCAAAAGAAACCAAATAACACAAATGCATCACTGAACAATCTGCGACGTAATCTATCCGCTTTTTTTACCTGGATGCGAAAAGAGAAGCTGATCAGCGAAAATCCATGTGATGGAGTAGATCCATATCAGGTTATAGAAAAACCAATTGACCATATGGAGGTTACCGATGTCGAAAAACTCAAATTAGGATGCAAGTATAAAAGGGATCGTGCATTAATAGAATTTATGAGGTCGACAGCTATGCGGCGCGGGGAAGTGCCAGCTGTGAAAATAAGTGATATAGACTTTCGAAGTGGAAAATTAGTAATATTTGGAGAAAAGACACAAAAATATAGAACAGTTTTTCTGGATAATGTAGCAATACATTATATTCAGGAATATCTAAAAGATAGAGGGGTATCTGAGGGGAGCAGGGAACCGCTGTTTACGCATCTGCGCGGGGATAAAACAAGATCTCTTGATGCGGACGGGGTATACGCAAGCATAAAAGACATAGCAGCCAGAGCAGGTATGGATAGACGAATTTATCCGCATTTGTTCCGTAAAACGACTGCGACTAACATATGTAAACGCGGAGGCAGTGTGGATGCAGCCGGAGAATATCTTGGACATGCACCTAGAAATGTAACAGATCGTCATTATACGTACAAGGGGGATAAGTACGTAGAGCAGATATTTCACAATTTTGTAGAGGCAGTATAATCAGCAGAAAGGGGAGGTCCATGTGACTAAGAAAGAGCTTGAACAGCTTATTGATTTGCAAAAAGAAATTAAGGAACTTGAACAAAGTATATTGAAGATAAAACAGATGGATATAGGGGAGGCGCCAGTTAAAGTAAATGCGTCAAGGCAAAATTTCCCTTATACGCAAAGTAAGACAACTGTCCATGGTTATGATCCTGTACTGGCTGATAAAAGATCCAGACGCTTGTATGAAAAGAGAGTATTGCTTGATGAAAGAAAAAAGAAGGCGGCAGAAGAAGAAAGGAGACTGTTGTGCTATATAAACGGCATTGAAGAAAGCAGGATCAGGCGCATCATGCAATTCCGTTACATCGAAGGACTCACTTGGGAAAAGATAGGTGATATCATGCACTGTGACCGAACTACAGTGGAGAAAATGATTACCAGATATATTAAAAATAGTAAGTCCAAATAACTTTCCCACATTTCCCATTTTAAATGTGTTAATATGGTATCAAGTCAAAGTGGCATACAAAAAAGACGTTCATGAAAGAAGCATTATGGCAGCAGTCATAGTGCTTTTTTATATTTACACTAGACAAACATAGGTTCTTCGAACCGCTCTGAAAGGCGTTGCGGGTCGGCGAGCCCAAGGCTTGTCTAGCTAATAATAATTTTTTTTGGACATTGCCGAATTGGAGGGGGATGGACGTGCAGAGAAATATAGAAGATTTTGAGGAATTGTTAGTGAGTTCAAAAGTGCTGGAATCCTTATTTGGCGTGAAGTCCCGCACTATCAGGGATATGGCTGATAAGGGGATCATAAAGCGTGATTCCCATGGTAAATATTTATTCTGGAATTCGGCAAAGAGCTATATCACAGCGTTAAAAGTTGCGAACGCTGGAAAAGGCAGTGCAAACACTGAAGATGACGAGGATTCCATTGATATTGATGTGGAAAAGGCACAGCATGAGCGCCTGAAAAAGCAGATTACGGAAATCAAATTGCAGCTGATTAAAGGGCAGGTGCATAAATCAGCTGATGTTGAAGCTGTGATGACAGATATGTTTGAGCGTTTTAAGTCTAAAATGACTGCAATGCCCTCAAAACTGGCTCGAAAATTAGAGGGGAAGACTAGGGCGGATATACAACGGGTGTTGAAAAGAGAGATTGATAATGCGCTTGTCGAGCTGGCAAGTTACAACCCAGCGGATTTTTATTCTGATGAGCATATAGAGATACCTGGTGAGGCAATTAATTCACTTGGAGTTGATGACAATGATGAGGGAGCGGATTCAGATACATAAAAACGTAAGCTGGCATACGCTACAGTTTATGTGCCGTTTGGCTGACAGGCTAAAGCCAAAGGAAGCGATGTCGATTAGTGAGTGGGCAGACCGGTATATGGTCCTGCCAAAGGGTTCAAATGAGGAGGGACGATATTCCTCGGAATCAATACCATATCAGAAGGCGATCATGGATGCAATTACGGATCCAGAAGTTACAGACGTTGCTGTAATGAGTTCATCCCAGGTTGGAAAGACGACTATAATCACGTGCGGGATAGCGTATTACATAGATTATGAACCTGCAACACAGATGTTGGTGCTGCCAACGATTAATGATGCAGAGAAATTCTCAAAGACAAGACTTGCACAGGCGATTGCAGATATCCCTCAGTTGGCGTGTAAGGTTGCGGATCCGAAGGCGAGAAATTCAAACAATACAATCCTGTTGAAAAGTTATCCCGGAGGAAGCATTGCAATCAGCGGGGCAAATTCACCAAGTTCGCTTGCGTCAGATCCGCGGCGGATTATATGGATGGATGAGGTGGACCGTTTTCCTGAATCAGCAGGAACAGAAGGAAATCCAATCAAACTGGCGGAAAAGAGATCTACAAGTTTCTGGAATAAAAAGCGTGTGAAAACTTCCACGCCGACTATTGCGGGCAGGAGCAAGATAGAGGATGAATATAATAAAGGCAGCATGGAGGAATGGCAGGTGCAGTGCCCTGAATGCGGTGCGTGGCAGCCATATAGATTTGGGCAGTTGGATTTTGAGACAGTATCCATGGCATGCGCTGAATGTGGTGTGCTTGTTCCGGAAAGGGCATGGAAAGACAGTAATCATAAATGGATCGCGGCGCATCCAGAACGTAAGAAAATAAGATCTTTTCGTTTAAATGAGATGTGCAGTCCCTTTGTTGACTGGATTGAAATTATTGATAATTTTAAGGATGCAGACAGGAGGTTAAAACGCTTTCACGATCCAGAAGATATGAAGGTATTTATCAATACAGTATTAGGTGAGGTATGGAATGAGATAGATTATGTTGATAATGCAATTGATGGGAATAAATTGGAGAGCCGGGCGGAGGTGTATGCAGCGGATATTCCGGAGGGAGTATTGCTTCTGACAGCTGCGGTTGATGTACAGGGGAACAGGTTTGAGGTTGAGATACGTGGATGGGCGCGGAAGTATGAAACATGGGGAATCTATAAGACTGAGATTGAAGGAAATCTCATTATGGATGAGCCATGGGAACGCCTTGAAGAATATTTAAGTCAGCCCTTTTATTTTGAGAATGGTACAGAATTAAATATTGCTGGATTTGCCATAGATACTGGCGGAAGTTACACAAATAAAACCTATAAATGGGTTAAGAAGATGAAAGCCAAGGGAAAGAAATGTTTTGGCGTAAAAGGATACGCAGGTAAACCAGATCTGCAACTGATACATAAAAAGACAATTGTTGACATCACAGAAGAACGCGGAGGAAAAAAGGTTACAGTTGATCGTACACTTATTTACATTTTAGGCGTTGATTCTGGGAAGGACGATATCATGAACCGTCTGCAGATAAAGGAGGCAGGCGAAGGATATTGCCATTTTCCTCTGGGCGAAGGTCGCGGTTATGATAGTGAATATTTTGAAGGATTGGTCAGCGAGCAGAAAATTACCAAAAAGGTAAAGGGTGTCATGAAATCTGTCTGGGTAAAAAAAAGCGGCGTAAGGAACGAGCCTCTTGATC
>JAIEEY010000476.1 GCA_029067205.1 Lachnospiraceae bacterium | reverse complement strand
TGTTCACACCGAAAAAACATATAAATATGCAAAACACAGTAGGGGTGTGAACAGTAACCCTAAGTATTATGATTATTGAAGATATTTTTAACACCCATTGCTTATCTTCCTAACTTATATTATAATAGAAAAAGATTGGTTCAATCATCACTGTTTGATTTTAGCTACATATGCAATGAATATTCAAATCTGATGAAAACAGTGGATTATGAATCTGCGGATTGAAAAGCACAAAAATATCATCAATACTTTTATTGCCCTCCGAGCGAAGAAATCAATAGTAAAAATCATAGTAAAAAACTGGAAAGTATCAACAAAGCTAAAGTAAATGACATTCATATTTCTTTTATATAGAGTATTAAAATGGCAAAATGAAAAAATGTCGTTGACTATATCAATTAATACTTCGGAGAAGGAGAGTGAACGGATGAAAAAAATTGAATTTTAAGAGTTTGCAAGAATACCGCTCATTGCGGCAGAAACAACGTGGGATAACCAGAACCGTACATATTATTAACTTTGGAGGTGTCGCATGACAAAAAGTAAAGTATCAAATACGAAAAGGAAGAAACCAACCAAAACTAAAAAAATGGAAAAATCACCATCAGAATCAGTTAAGGTTACATCTGAGATTAAATCTTTAGAAGAAACCCAAACACAAAATCCTAAGACAGAGAATGCGAAAAAAATTGAAGCAGAAAAAACCGTGGAAAAAGCTGTAGAAAAAATCAAGAAAGAACCAATGAAAGCAGAAACTGTTGAAGAAACAACAACTGAAGAACCAATGAAAGCAGAAACTGTTGAAAAAACAACAACTGAAGAACCAATGAAATCAGAAACTGTTGAAAAAACAACAACTGAAGAACCAATGAAATCAGAAACTGCTGAAGAAACAACAACTGAAGAACCAATGAAATCAGAAACTGCTGAAGAAACAATAACAGAAGAACCAATGAAATCAGAAACTGTTGAAGATACTATATCAGAAGAACCAACGACAGAAGTATACACAACACCCAGAAGAAGTATCGCATTTATCGGATCAGAATGTTATCCATTTGTAAAAACCGGTGGTTTGGGAGATGTTATGTACGCCCTTCCTAAGGCATTAGTAAAACAGAATTGCGATGTAAAAGTAATTCTTCCACGTTACAAATGTATTCCTCAGGAATATCAGGAGAAAATGGTATACAAAGGTTCCTTCCAGATGGATTTATGCGCGGATGGCAAAGCATATTATGTGGGAATCATGGAATATGTCTGGGATGGTGTTGTATATGACTTCATTGATAATGAAGAATTCTTCTCTAATGGAAATCCATATACGAATCTGATCGATGATATTCCTAAATATTGTTACTTCGCAAAAGCAGCGCTGGCTGCGTTGAACTATATGGACTGGATACCTGATATCATTCATTGCCATGACTGGCAGGCTGCTCTGGTTCCTGTATATTTGAGAATAAAGTTTGTAGATACAAAGCTTACTTCCGCAAAAACAATTTTGACGATCCACAATCTGCGGTTCCAGGGCATTTACAATATTCCTACTATCCGGTACTGGACAGGCCTGCCGGATTATGTATTTAACAAAGATGCATTAAAAGTAGGCTATGAAGATGCTAATATGTTAAAAGGCGGACTGACTTATTCAAATATCATTACAACGGTCAGCAATACTTATGCAGGGGAAATCCAGAACGCATACTATGGTGAAAAACTGGATGCACATTTAAGATATCATTCTGGTAAACTGAGAGGTATTGTAAATGGTATTGATTATGATATCTGGAATCCTTATACTGATGACAGATTGTATGTAAACTATGATATTACCAATGTATTGGATAAGAAAAAAGAAAACAAACGTAAGATGCAGGAAGAATTAGGACTAGTCCAGGATGACCACAAATTTGTGATCGGATTGATCTCCCGCTTGACAGATCAAAAGGGATTAGATCTGGTTAATTCCATTATTAGGCAGATCATGGATGAACATACACAAATCATAGTACTTGGTTCCGGGGATCGGAAATACGAAGATTCTTTCCGCTATTATGAAAATGCTTATAAAGGAAATGTATGTTCCAATATCATGTATGATGAAACAAGGGCTCATAGAATTTATGCGGGTGCGGATGCCCTGCTGGTACCTTCCCAGTTTGAACCTTGCGGATTAACACAATTAATTGCCATGCATTATGGCACAATACCGATTGTCCGTGAGACTGGTGGATTGAAAGATACCGTAGAGCCGTATAATATGTATTCTAATATGGGAAATGGTTTTACCTTTAATCATTATAATGCAGGTCTGTTATTGGATGCCATTAACAGGGCGAAAACTTTATATTTCACAAACCGTTGGTGCTGGGATGAAATGGTTCAGAGAGACATGGATAAAAACCTGTCATGGGATAATTCCGCAAAACAATATAAGGATTTATATCTGAACTTAACCTGATACAGGTTCTGTTAAATAAAATTCAACAATCCCCCACATCATGCGCAATGAAACTGTTTGTAACTATCCCGTTGTGCTTAATGTGGGGATCTTATACTCCTTTGATATTTTTAGACAGCCTGTTAATACAGCAAAATTTTCTCCCGTAGTCTCTTTTATGTAATGGATTTTTTATCACAGAGTTCTTATTCCCTGGAAATCTCAAGTCCGGCAAAAACTCAATTTTTAAGAGCACTGTGACTCTGGAAGTTCCTGATACAGCTCATATATTCTGTCCTCAACAGAGAAAAAACTGTCAAGCAAACGCGGATTAAAGAGTCCGCACTGTCCTGTACTAATCATTTCCAATACTTGTTTTCTGGGAAAAGCAGGCTTGTAAACCTGTTTACAGCTCAAAGCATCATAGACATCTGCCAGTGAAACTACCTGTGCCCAAGGTGAAATTTCATCTCCTGCCAGCTTATCCGGATAACCTTTGCCATCCCAGCGCTCATGGTGATGGTGGGCAATATCACAGGCATAATCATAAATCTCACTTTCCCGCAATTGCGGTATACTCTCTAAAATAGCTACTCCATTCGTGGTATGGGTCTGTATAATTTTAAACTCCTCTGGCGTGAGTTTTCCGGGTTTTGTCAGCACAGCATCTGGTATCGTAATCTTTCCCACATCATGCATTACAGCAGCAAGCGCGATATTATTAATTTCTTTATAATTGAGGTCTGCACCAAAAACGGTGTTTTCAAGCAGCAGCCTTGTAATTTTACTGATACGCTGTACATGACCGCCGGAATCCTCATTCCGAAACTCAATGGCAGTAGCTAATGCTTCTATCATCCCCTGATTAAGCTGGATAATCTTTTGCGCCTGATTTAACAGTGCAATATTTTGACTTTCTACCACACTGCTTAAATGCTTGCGTGCCTCGAACAGCTCAACAACTGACCTCACACGTCTGACTACCATATAAGACACGACTGGTTTACTAATGACATCCATGACTCCCAGTTCATATGCCTCCTTCATCACGTTTGTGCTATTGTCCGCTGTGATCAGGAAGACCGGGATCTTTTCCAGAAGTCCCAATTCTTTAAGACGTCTCACAACTTCGATACCATTCATTCCAGGCATCATTACATCCATAAGAATCGCACATATTTGATTTTTTTTATTTAGAATCTGCTCCATTCCCGCATATCCGTCTGCTGCCTCTATAATGGTATAAAATGTTGAGAACAACTTTCCTAAAATCTTACGGTTAACAGGATCATCATCCACAATTAAAATACTGTCATCCACTGTATTGTTTATTAGGCGGTTATACATTTGCTCCATATAAGTAACACCCTTTCTCCAGGTAAGCTTTACCTCTTTATTCATTACTCATGTGTCGTTTGATACAATCTATAATCGCCTCCTGGACGGGCAGGAGACGTTCATATTCCTTAAGAGCCTCCTTGGGGTTATTCATGCGTAAAAGCTCCAGCGCCTGCACATATCCCATAAAAAGCGGAATCATTTCCAGATTGCCGGTAAGACCTTTTAGTGTATGTACCCGACCCATAAGCACCTCAAAGTCATCCGCATCAAAATCTGCCAATTCAATTGGGTTATCGTTTACTGTGTCAATAAACATGCTCAGCATCATTTCATAAAAGGGTTCATCATCCATCACGCGCTCTAAACCCGCATCCACATTCACTCCCAGATTTCTTAATTCTTCAAAATAATTCACGAATCATTCTCTCCTTCACTGATTTCCTGTTGTTTTCGCTTGTCAAATACCTGCTGTATGGTATCTTCTGGCTTATCTAGTTGGATTGGCTTGGCAATATGCGCATCCATACCCGACTCAATGGCAGCCCGAATGTCATCTACAAAAGCGTTGGAAGTCATGGAAATAATTGGTAAAGTTTTTGCCGAGGGATGATCACTGCTGCGGATCGCTCTTGTAGCAGCATAACCATCTAAGACAGGCATCTGAATATCCATAAGAATCAAATTATATGTACCAGGCAAAGTATCCATAAATTTTTCCAGTGCTTCCTGTCCATTGCACGCTGCATCGCAGTCTGTACCATGCTATCGGTTCCCGCTTTTGCTTTCTTCTGATTATTTATAGTTCGCCGAATAACTTCCTTGAAAGTAGAAATAAAGAATGGTTTCGGCATAAAATGATCCACACTAAGTTCTTCCTCCTCATTCTCAATCTCTCCCCGGTCATAGGCTGTAAAGATCAGGATTGGAATATGTTTTGAATAGTTCTTACGAATCCGTCATGCGGTTTTCATCCCGTTCAAATTTGGCATCTGCCAGTCCCCCATACCCAATGCCTTTATATAATTGTCAGTCTTTGTCTGTTTGTTATTATGTCCTGCCAATATTTCGAGTATATTGGAATAGAGATGATCTCCCAGCATACCGACAGACCCTATAAGAATATTTCCTTTATCATTTACCACATAAGCAAGTCTGTGATCATTAAAAAGAAAGAGAAAACTCCAATCCATGTATACCCTTTTATTTAATATACTCCAAATATACTGTGAATACAAGAGACTTCTTTTTAAGTTTATTCTGAATCTGATAGGTATTCATTACATCCGCATGCTGAATAATAAGTCATCTTATAAAAGATGAAAGAAAGGATTTTTGAACGAAAAATTAAGAAGCACAGACAAGGCAGCCTCGAAACAGAAATGCTGTGTGATCTACAGCAAATTAAAGCAAATTCTTTGCCTCGTCTGTCCTAAAGATAATTAATATTAATATATATGTAACCAAAAACACATCGACCGTATCCTTCAATGATATTCGTTTTAAAAACCCGAAGGGAGATTGGTGTGTATTGTGGTTAGTTATTTTTTTCTTTGATAACCTGGTGTCCTGTTACGATGCACATCATACAGCTGACAAGCAGCAGACAGGACCAGAATTTGTGGCCGTTCATGTCATTTGTCCCTCCTTATATTACATGATGAAATGCGTCCATACATGCTCCTCGGTTTCCGGCAGACCGATCTGTTCCCTGCCCAGCGCTATGCACTTCATCAAAAATGACATATTCCTTGCAAGAACGCGCATTGTCTGTTTCCCTTCCTCATCCATGTCTGCTTGTCCCAGCTCCCTCCCATGTATGCTGTTCCAGTACTGGCTGGAAGCGACCGGCATATTGGAAATTGTAAAATATTTATTGAGCTCATCAAATGTTGCCGAACAGCCGCCTCTTCTTGCACAGACAACACTTGCCCCAACTTTCATGGTCTTGTCAAAGTGCGTGCTGTAAAACAGACGGTCCAGCACGGCAATCAGGGTTGCATTTGCAGAGGCATAATAAACCGGACTGGCAACAACAAGACCGTCCGCCTCTTCAAATTTAGGGGCAATCTCATTCACGGCATCATTAAACACACATTTTCCTGCCTTGGCGCACTGACCGCACGCAATACATCCCCTTACATCCTTGTTTCCGACCTGCACGATGTCAGTTTCAACGCCTTCAGCATGAAACGTCTTTGCCATTTCATCAATTGCAATGGATGTATTTCCATTCACCCGTGGACTTCCATTAATAATCAGAACTTTCATTTGTTATCTTAACCTCCTATTCTTGAAATTATTGCAAATTTTAAAAGCAGAAAGTGCTTTTTGTCCCGTAGTCATCCTTACCGCATTGTGTTAGATATCCAGTTGTAAAAAGGGCACCCCTCTCCTCATTTTATCAAAGGTTCAGCAGTTTCCTGCAAACACATATTTTAAATATTTTCTGGCAGTCTCTGCGAGGCTGTATACGTTTTCCACTGGTGTCGCCTCCCTGTCCGTCATATGGTACCTTGGGAAAAAACGGGTGACATGCAGTGGAATCTCCTTACCGACAATTGTCCCGACAGACGCAATCCATTCAGCCTCTTTTTCCATTTCCGATATCTCATCATTTTTACCCGGCACAATCAATGTGGTAAGTTCTACATGACAACCGGCTGCCGCATGCAGGATAAATTCTTTGACTGTTTCCAAATCCCCGCCAAGTTCCCTGTAATACGATTCCCGAAACCCTTTCAGATCAATGTTCATGGCGTCTATCAGTGGAAGAATCTCCTCCAGTATTTCGGGCGATGCCGTCCCATTAGTCACCAGCACATTTTTCATCCCTGTCTTTTTCAACAATGTACCTGTGTCGCGTATATATTCCCATCCGACCAGCGGTTCATTATACGTAAACGCTATACCGATATTTCCTGCATCTTTGCAGGCAAGCGCTTTGTCCACTAAAGCCTTCGGCGAAATATAAACGGTTTCTGCCGCTTCTGCATCTGCCATGGAAATCTCATGATTTTGGCAGAAAGCGCATCGCAAATTACACCCATAGCTTCCAACGGACAGAATCCGGCTTCCGGGATGAAATAGTTTCAGCGGTTTTTTCTCAATCATATCCAGCGCAAGGGAAGTGACTCTTCCATAGTTTTCACATACAATTTTTCCCTGCTCATTTTTCCTTGCCCTGCATAGTCCTCTCTGCCCAGTTTCCAGACTGCAATGATGCATACATGTATGACAGACTGCTTTCATTTCTCCTGCCGCCCCCATCCTGCGTCCGCACCGAATATGGCGCTAAAAATGCCTTATTACTTCAAATCTTTCCAGCGTGATGTCTTCCTCTTCACCAATACCTGCCTTATGCCTTGCGACTGCAATCTGCTCTTCCACGGTATCTATGCCGTCAAGATTCGGCAGTAACAGACCGCGTTTACGGCCTTTTGTCACAATGACGCCATACCGTTTGACATCCAGTTTATCCGGTGTATCGATAACCTCTGTATCGCCCAGCACGTCCACACTGACTACAAGTTCACCCAATTCCTCCTCCCTGACTGGCAGAAATCTGGGATCCCCGCATGCCGCGCTAATGGCATTTTCTATGATTTCTTCCGCAACAGAAGTCTGTACGGCATGAATCGTTCCAATACAGCCGCGGAGACTTCCATTTTCCTTAATGGAAACAAAGACTCCTGCCTTCTGGCTGTACAGTTCCTGAGGCAGTCCGTCTGGCACTGTTATTTTTTCTCCAGTGCGCACATAGCTCTCTATTGTCTTTCTGGCAAGCTGTACATAGGCATCTTCCTGACCTTTCTGCTTTGCAATTTTTTCCCTTTCCTTTTCTTCAAACTGCTCCTTGAAATTACGTTCTGTATCATTGCCGCAAACCATATAGCTGCACACCCCATATCCCACGCCAAAAACACCTTCATAAGACAAGGCTTTTGCTTCCACTTTCAGTTGATCAAGTGCTCCTGCCATAATTGTAAACGAACGGTGTCCACATTCCCCTGCCTTTTCACAAAATTTTTCCGAAAATTGGAACAGCTCTCCAAAAGCGGCTTTACCCATCACGTCCATAATGCGGCTGTCATATTCCGGCCCCTCCTCCTGGTATCCGTAAGGTCCATCTTCTTTTAACCTGTGCGATAAATCCCCGCTTGCTATCAGCACCGTTGTCCGGTTCAGAAGTTTTGCAGCTTTCTGAATATACTGTCCTAATTGATAGTGCATTTTCAGAGGCAGTCCGGACAATCCTATGCGGACGAGCTGATAATCATTTACATACTGGTTCACGAAATACAATGGAACCATCGTACCATGATCCAGCTGCTTATCACGCTCTCCTTCTGTTCCTGCAGGAAAGTCTGCGGCATCTGCCAGTTTACAGATTTGTTCCACAAATTCTGTATCATACCGGATTTCCATCTGGACCTGAGGGGCGCGAAACTGCGTAAAATCCCCTGATGCGCCTTTCCCAGGTGATATATGGAAATAATCTGAATACAGTACCTGATGCGGGGACAGCAAAACGATTGTTTTCGGTTTCAGGCTGCCAATCTTATGTGCTGCCGTCTGGTAGGCATCAATCGTTTTCTTGATTTTTTTCTCCTCGCCCCTTCCGATATCTGGTACGATTATCGGTGGATGGGGAACCATAAATGCTGCAACAACTGCCATAAAACAATGCTCCTTTCACAAAATGCATCCCTTGCAGAATTAAAGCTGGCAACCCCAATTTCAAATGGGGAAACGGATTTCCACTACAGCAACAAGGAAATGACTGAGTCAGACAATGATTTGTATGTACCATTATGGATATCGTTGATATATAAG
>JAIEEY010000475.1 GCA_029067205.1 Lachnospiraceae bacterium | reverse complement strand
CCCCCCCCCCCCCCCCCCCCCCCCCCCCCCCCCCCCCCCCCCCCCCCATAGTATTTAATGGAGCCAGAGGTGTGCAGTTGTTATTTATCATTAATGCATTTTTGGTGTTTAATTCTTTGAGTCATATTGCATGGAATAAGGAAAATTTAGTTGATTGGTATAAACGAAAAGTTTTGAGACTGCTTCCTCTCTATTGGTTTTTTACAATCATATATGTTATTGTTGTAGACACACAAGGAACATATTATTTAGGTTCTCTGGCAAAAGTGTCATGGTTGAATGTTTTGTGTAATTTATTGTTTGTACATGGGTTTTATCCATACTATGCTAACAGTATTAATGCTAACTGGTTTATGGGAGTATTGGCAGTCTTTTATTTATTGGCACCAGTTATGTATAGAATAATAAACTCACTAGAAAGAGCTATTATGGCGATATGTATTATTTCACCAGTGGGATATGTTTTGAGGCATGTTTTACTTTCCATAAAAGTTTTGGCAGTTGATGGGATTTGGCAGGACTATGTTAATATTATAAGTTTTCCATCAGAACTACCCGTTATATTGTTGGGGGTATTGGTATATTATATATATTTGCAAATTGATAAAAGAGATGTCATTAAATCAAAAAGATGGTTTTCCGTTTCTATTGTAGTACTTATGACTTTTTTTATGGTATCCTTGATTTTGAAGAAGGATTTATTCATGCTGTTTAATAATATTTTTTCTTTTGGTGTGCTGTTTGCCATGTTATTGCTAAGTCAATTAATTTATCCCATAAAAATATTTAACAATAAATTCTTAGCTGTGATAGGAAAACATAGTTATGGGATTTATTTATCGCATATAATTATAATGAAATATATGAATTTATATTGGGGAAAATATAAGGGAATTAGTTTGTGGAGAGACTTGATTGGATATTGTATTTTAGTGTTGGCAGCAATGGTTGTTTCAATTATGTCAGAGAAATTATTAGAGCAAGAATTAGTGGAAGGTATAAAGCGTGTATTAAGAAGATAATTAATTTGGAGGATCGGACGATATGAGAGTTGTGAGAATAATTAAAGATTGTATTAAAAAGCGACAAAAGAAAAAAAGATTTAACAGAGATTGTAAAATTTATAGTGAACTAAATAAGAGTAGTGATTTTAGAATAGAGAATAAGAACGTATGTCCTATATATGAGGATGAAAATCAGGCAGGAGTATTGGACGAACATTATTTTTTGCAGGATATTTGGATGGCAAAGCAAGTTAAAATGAATGGGCTGAATGAACATTTTGATATAGGTTCAAGGATAGATGGATTTATAGCACATTTGTTAAGCATGAATATAGTGGTTACATTAATAGACATAAGAAGGTTGGTTATAGATATAGAGAATTTGAAATTTGTACAAGGCGATGCAACAGATTTAATATCTATTGCTGATGGAACGCTTTCATCACTAAGCTCTTTACATGCAATAGAACATTTTGGCTTGGGTAGATATGGTGATGATATAGATCCAGATGCGTGGAAAAAAGTGTTGCATTCTTTTGAAAGAGTTCTGAAAAAAGGAGGCTTTTTATATTTAAGTGTTCCAATTGGTGAAAAAAATCATGTAATATATAATGCACATAGAATTTTCAATCCACATACTATTATAAATGAGTTGGCTGATATGATCTTAATTAAATTTTCATATATCGAGGATTACAAAATATATGAGGTTGAAGACTTGGATAAAATTGAGGATATGATTGTAGGAAAGGATTATTTGTGTGGTTGTTTTGTTTTTAGTAAAATATGATCAAAATTCATAGTGTTGAGGATAGCGATAATAATTTTATGCGTAAACATTGGCAGTAGTTGAGCAAATGAGGGGCAAAATCTTTTTTGAGCATAAAACAGCTTAGAAAGAAACAGAAAATCTGATTAACAGTTGACTTCCGCACTTTAAAGTGCTAAAATTTTAAAAACTGGTATAGCGGCATTATATTATTAGGAAAGAACGTTACGCTGGAATTGAAATTGAGCAATATAGGAGAAGAGGGAAATGAAAGAGATTGTTAGTTTAATGGATTATCGTTCGAGCATTAAAGTGGTAGATGCGACATTAAGAGACGGCGGACTGGTGAATGACTTTTATTTTACGGACGAGTTTGTCAAGGCATTATATGAGGCAAACATCAGGGCTGGTGTGGATTATATGGAGATGGGCTACAAGGCGTCAAAGGAGATGTTTGACGAGAGCAAGTTCGGTAAATGGAAATTCTGCGATGATGATGATATCCGGGAGATTGTCGGGGATAACGATACCAATCTCAAGCTTGCAGTTATGGCGGACGTCGGGAGATGTAATTACAAGAAGGATATTGTCAGCCGGTCGGAGAGTCCGATTGACCTGATCCGCGTGGCGACTTATCTGAACACGATACCTGCGGCAGCAGATATGATAGAGGATGCCAAGAAGAAAGGATACGAAGTAAGCTGTAATATTATGGCGATATCCAGCGGTCAGGAAAGTGATCTGCGTGTGGCGCTTGATATTTTGGGAAAAACTTCTGCAGATATCTTTTATATTGTTGACAGTTATGGTTCGCTGTATCCAGAACAGATTGCGCGTATTGCAGACACTTATATGGAGTTTGCGAGTAAGTATGGCAAGAAACTTGGCATTCATGCGCACAACAATCAGCAGCTGGCGTTTGCCAACACGATTGAAGCTGTCGGCGACGGTGTAGACTGGCTCGACGCCACATATTCTGGTATGGGCAGAGGTGCAGGAAACTGTGCAATGGAGCTGCTGCTCGGTTTCCTGCGCAATCCGAAGTACAATAATTACTACGTGATTCAGTTCATTGAGAAGTATATGAATAGGCTCAGGGAAGACGGTGTTGTATGGGGATTTGACCTGCAGTATATGATGACAGGTCTTTTGAACCAGCACCCGAGAACGGCGATACAGTTTACGAAGGAAAAGAGGAAGGATTACTCTGAATTTTATAAAGAAGTCGTTGCACAGGATTAGGAACGTTACATGTTATTTCGTGATAGATTCTTAATATTTTGATGGACAAGCCGCGGTTATCTGCGGCTTTCCTGTTATTATGCACAGGAGCACATAAGAAAAGGAATGAAATATCAGAAAGGAGAAATGCTAGTAATGTCTGTTATAGACAAAAAAAAAGCGCTTGTGACAGGTGCATCGAGGGGGATTGGAAAAGCGGTCGCATCAACGCTTGCGTCTTTAGGGTATGATCTGTACATGACATGCCATAAAAACAGCGGACTGTTGAACAGACTTGCAGAGGAACTTCAGGAGAAGTACCAAATAAAATGTAAGTGCTATGCGTTTCCAATCTGTGATGAGGAGAAAGTGGCAAAAATGTTTCAGGATATTCCATATCTTGATATTCTGGTAAATAATGCAGGGATTTCTTATATAGGGTTATTGACAGATATGACTTATAAGGAATGGCAGGAAGTGATCGACACAAACTTAAATGCATGCTTTCTAACATGCAGGGCTGCGGTACCGGAGATGGTGAGGCGCCGTCGGGGAAAGATCATCAATATTTCTTCGGTATGGGGGAATATTGGTGCGTCAACTGAGGTGGCATACTCTGCGTCAAAGGGCGGAGTAAATGCATTTACGCGTGCACTTGCAAAGGAACTAGGACCCAGCAACATTCAGGTGAATGCAATTGCATGTGGCGTGATCGACACGGGCATGAACAGATGCTTTGATGAGGAGGAGATGAATATGCTGATACAGGAAATACCCTCTGACCGGATGGGACGGCCGGATGAAGTGGCAGAGCTTGTGAAGCTTTTGTGTACTGGAAACGAGTATCTTACAGGGCAGGTTATAACATTGGATGGAGGTTGGACATGATAGAAAATGAGGTATATGATTTATTGATAATCGGTTCGGGACCAGCGGGAATGGGAGCGGCAGTCTATGCAGTGCGGGCAGGCCTGAAGGCGGCAGTTGTCGACAGAAGCCCTGTCAGCGGCGGGCAGGTGCAGAGCACATATGAGGTTGATAATTATCTGGGACTTCCAGGATTGAGCGGAGGGGATCTGTCAGACCGGTTCAGGGAGCATGCAGATCGGCTTGGGGTATTGTTTATCACAGCCGATGTGCAGGGAATCGGGAGCGATGACGGTCAGCAGGCAAAGTATACAGTTCATACAGATAAAGCTGATCTCAGGACAAAAGCAGTCATTCTTGCAACAGGTGCTTCCCATTCCCTGCTTGGTGTGCCGGGAGAAAAGGAACTTGCGGGGATGGGTGTGTCGTATTGCGCTACCTGTGATGGTGCATTTTACAGAAAGAGTACAGTTGCAGTAGTCGGCGGCGGTGATGTTGCCGTGGAGGATGCCGTTTTCCTGGCGGGTATCTGCGAAAAGGTCTATCTCATACACAGGAGAGACCAGCTCAGGGCGGCAGACAGTCTGCAGAAGAAACTGTTCTCCCACGAGAATGTAGAGGTGTTCTGGGACAGCGAAGTGAAGGAAATTTTAGGTGGAGAAATGGTGGAGGGCATCAATATATACAACAATAAAAACGGCGAACAGAGCAGGCTGGATGTGGAAGGTGTGTTCATAGCCGTTGGTATTGTGCCAGATACAGAGGTTTTCAGAGGGCTTGTGGAAATGGACGAGAAAGGATACATTATTGCAGATGAAACCTGTGTGACATCAGAAAAAGGTATTTTTGCAGCAGGCGATATCAGAAAAAAACCGATGCGCCAGATTATTACAGCAGTGGCAGACGGCGCCAACGCCGTTCATTCGGCACAGTAGTTTTTGAGTTCAG
>JAIEEY010000474.1 GCA_029067205.1 Lachnospiraceae bacterium | reverse complement strand
CCTTTAGGGAGCACACTTTAGGCTGCTTTAGCAGCACATTGAACCTACCGGCTTTAGCCGGTAGTGGTTGAGTTTCCTTTAGGCAAAATGTTTCCTTTCACCATGTATTCATTAATTATTTATCGGAACGAACAGCCATTAGCAATACTGACTGTTCATTTTTTTTAATCTATAACTATTTACTCAGACTCACAACAAAATTGATAACCTCACACGCTGTTTTGACCCCGTTGCAAAACTGTCCAGTTCCTTTGTTTGTGCGTTTTTATATGACGCATTTAAATCCGTTTTTTTCTATATAAAGGTAAAAGCTCAAAAAGGAGATCATTGACATCAGTAATCGTCTCTCCTGTAATTTTTCCCTTTTCTTCGAATATGTCAAACAGCATCTTTAGTTTTTCCGGTGCATCAGGACTCCCAAAAATATAATAATTTCTGTTTGTTTTAGAATCATCAGTCTGCTTATCTGATGCCTCCGACCTAAACCATTCTTTTTCTTCTTCACTAAAATCAAGCTGTTTCAAAATGCCTCCGAACTTTTTAGAAATCTTATCTGCAGTCCAGCCGTCACTCCATTCTTTTGCTATTTCTGCTGTTGTATATACATAATCGCTATAATTGCCTGCCATTCCCCCACCTCAATTTTGGATTTATTCTTACGTAAGTAAAGCCATTCAACAATCCATACTTTCGCACTCGCAGCCTCTACCAATACTTTGCAAAAGCAGTTATACTTCTCTGTTAAACAACGATCTTTTATCTAAGGTTATTCTGAAACTACCTTACAACGCTTTTTATAGCACGCAATCCCATATTTACGGACAATCGTCATACCGTCATCCATTAATGCTTCCTGGTAGTTCTTGTCGTTAATTTGCTTTAGTGCTTCACTACAGCTTTTATCAAAAGACGCGTTTTCGGCATATTTGAATTCTATGATAATACCGATTTCCTTATCTTCGACCTCTACACTAATATCACTGTATCCTTCGCCGGACTCAGCGTTGGACCTGACCTTCCATCCATCCATTCCTGCAAATAATCCCAGTAAAATTCCGTGGTAAAAATTCTCCTTCATATCCTTTTTGGTATTGTTATCGCGGATACTGATGGTTTTTCGCAAATATGATGTAAAGCCTTTTTCTATGGTGGCTGTATCATTTTCCTCGAATGCCTTGCAGAAAGTTTCCAGAAGTTGTGTATCTTTTCTTGTTTCTGCCTCGAACCAATCCTGTATCTGCTCCTCGAATATCCATTGTATTTCTTTGTTTGGAATAACTAGCCCTGTCAGACTGCCATCATCCTTTCCGTGCTGTGTCAAATAGCCGGTCGTGAAAAGAATGCTCCATAAATTATCAATTTTGGAATCTAAATCCCTGTAAGTCAGTTCCTGATGGATTTTCTTTTTAATGCAGCCACCATTGATCAATACTTCGATTTCATTCCTGGTAGTTCCATCCGCTTTATCTATAAACTTCCTAATAATGTTATTGCTGCTCGTATTCACCCAGTAATTCTGAGGTTCTGTCACACTTCCATCGCGCAGGTCACCACAATAATTGATCACATCCCACGGACAGTATATCCCTAAACTGCCAAACAGATAGCCATCATACCATTCTTTTACGACATCATACTGACTGGTAAACCCATAATGTTCCAGCATCTGTCTTACTTCCGTATCAGTAAAGCCAAAATATTCCTTGTAGCGTACATCTTTTACAGTATATACCTTGAAATTGTTCAATCCGGTAAACAAGACATCTCCCAAAGGAGATGTCTGAGAAAAACGCTGTGAGCGTTTTTCCGATGTCTCGGCATTAGCCGAGACATTACTCTCTTTTGATATCCTAAGGCACCCTGTTAATACCGCAAATTCCAGACTGTCATTTGTTTTAAATGCGTTTCCAAACAGAATTCTAATCAGTTCTACCATGAGATCATAGTATCCTGACTGATAAGCCTTATCAAGAGGAACATCATATTCATCAATCAACATGATTACGCTTTGTCTATAATGTTTCTGTAAAAGCTGCGACAGTAACTGTAAACTGTCCTTCAAAAGCTCATCAGACATTGTAAAGGCACCTGTTTCATCTGTATTAACGAGAGCCTTGTATTGATTGTGCTCCAATTCCGTCAGCCTGTTACTCTGCATTAGAAATTGGAACCGCATAGATTCTTTCCCTATAATCCTTCGCAGCATCCCCTTTGCTTCTGCAAAATTTTCTCCAGTTGCTCCTTTTAATGTAATGGATATTACAGGAAACTTTCCCATAAATTCATCACAAAGCTTTTTTTCTCTGGAAATATCAAGACCATCAAAAAGCATACTGTTATTTTCTTCTCCAAAAAAATATTTCAGCATACTCATATTCAATGTTTTGCCAAAACGTCTTGGACGTGTAAACAGATTTACTTTTCCCGGATTTTCCAAAAGAGTTTTGATGAGTCCTGTTTTGTCAGCATAGTAATACCCCTTTGTGCGAATTTCCTCAAAATTCTCAATGCCCATAGGAAGCTTTTCTTTTCCTGTCATATCATACCTCTTTTCTCGAAAATATAGTGTGAAGTCATAATGTTTTGGGTCGGGGAGCTATTGCAGCGTTATATTTCCCTTGAATATATTTAATAATTCATAGCATTCCTAATATAATTGTAATAAATTATACGTTCTGTTTGTATTCTGTTAACAGTATATCACACTTAAACATCAAAATCATCTGATATTTCATCCGTGCTTTGTGTCATTCATCAATAATTTCTAAACACAAGTTATCGATTATTGTGCATATAATGTCATATCCTGATATTAGTTCTTGTTCGTTTACATCGACTGGCAATTCCTGCAACTGATCCAGCACCATATCATAACGTTCTAGCCAGCTTTCTCTGCGTTTCACTTTACCTTCGTGGTCTTCTGCCGTTCCTACGTCTAATAATGTAAGATAAGAATATAGCAGCATAATTGCAATGATTATCCATGCAGTCATTTTTGTGTTATTGTACACATATTCTTTTACAGCCCTTAATGCGGTCAAGTCTGCTGTTATTTCTGCGGCTATGCCTATGTCATTAGGATTCAGTATATGTCCTAATTCATGGGAAATAATAAATATGGATTGTATCTGCTGAAATAATTGCATAATTTGGTACTGTACAGGTGTAAATTGTTCTTTATCATAAATAGATGAAAAGATATCACAATTATTTTTTTCTATAAATTTTTGCTTGTATGTATTTACTATTGCTTTGCAGTCAATGTAGTACTCATTAAAATCCCTAGCACAAAAAATGCTTGTATTTAATAAATCAATATATTTGATTAGTGGCCATTCCAGCAGAATAAATACATCTTTTCCGTTTGAATCACTTCGCAGATCAAGACCGCCGGTTACAATCAAATGATAATTCATCAATTTAATATCTTTAAAACAATCTGTTCTTTCCAAAATACAATTCAGGATGTAGGTGTACGCCTTCTCAATAGGTTTGTAATGTGGTGAATTCTGTAAAGTTTTAAAAAACTGGTAGTCAAAAATTTTCCTTCCCATAAGTTCATTGATTTTCTGTGCTTGAACTTTTTCTGCATCAATTTGAATTTTAGTGTATTTGGAGTTTAAGATTTTCTTTTCGCCATATAAAATCTCAATAATTGGATCGCTGTCTGGTATTTCGGTCATTCATCTACCTCTCTTCCACCTTCCATAATAAATTTCTCCAATTCCTTAATTTCTTCAATAGAATAACCGGTATATGACCTTTTTCCTTTGCTGTTTTGAATGGTTACAGCCTTTCCATCGTTATGTTTAATATAATTTTGAATGATATTTGCTATTGTTGCAACGATTCCGGGAGTAGCGGCTACTATGGCGACAATTACCTCTGAAGAGCTGAAAAGTCCCCTCGAATCCAAAACCTCTACCCGACATTCATTCTTTAATTCATTCTGTATTTTATTAGCGAGCTCACGGTTTTCTGTATCTATGCTTATTTTTACTGTGTACATAATCTTCGCCTCCTACCTAAAATTATTATATCTTTTAAATATAGATTTGAAAAGAGAATTGGTTCGTTACTTTTTAGAAGGCCAGAGTATATTTTATTGCTCTCTTCTTAAAAATAGGTAATCAGATATCTATTTTTGCAACAGTGACTTTTAATAAGATTTAACTATTAAAAAATAGGAATTCATAGAATATTTCATATTATCTATATCTTCTGGGATATAATTTTTAAATCTCTGTTAATAATGTTCTATTGTTCAGTTTTTATGTGTCTTCGAACATTTTTCCTTTTCAGTGTATCATAGAGATGCTCTTTTGAATTTATGTATACCCATTCCATTTGCCGCTTTTGTTTATCAGTATTGTCTTTTTTTGCATTGTCTGTATCATTTTCTAGCTTTAAAAGAAAATCCGAATTTCCTTGTGTTTCTTCTTTTAAAGAATTATTGTAGACTTCTATTACAATACTGTACTGTACATGAATATCAATATGAACTGTACTTGATAGGCTTAGGAAAAATCCAGTTACTGTAAAGAAAAAACCTAACCAATCACGTATCTTTAGTATTTGGCTCTTATGTCTGGAAGTCTTTTTGTTTCTGTTTTTTTGTTTAGATTTTGTTTTTGCCATAATAACCACCTTTCTGCCTAACGGCTCGGATGGTATGCTTCTGTTTTTCTTTAAGTTTGGACACCAAAAGTAAACTTCTGTACCACCCGTTTTTTTATTAAGTGGCACGAAGCTACAACATTTGATGATATGCCATAAATAGATTGACATGTTATGCTAAAGCACATGATATGTTTGCC
>JAIEEY010000473.1 GCA_029067205.1 Lachnospiraceae bacterium | reverse complement strand
ATGGAGTACAATGAGGAGCTTTTCAAATCGAGTGCCAACAAGAAGGCATCAATTGTATGGGCAATCATATGTGTATTGCTGCCAGGGATTTATGCCGGGGAGATTGCAAAGGGAAGGATGTCGCACGCGACATTTTTGATGATACTGGTTTTCTGCTGGGTACCATATATCCTTGGCTTTGTATTGCTGCGTGTAAAGGGGAGGGCAAATGACTTTTATAAGATCATTGTGGCGATTGGTTATGGAATATTCTATGGCTTTGTAGTGCTGACAATTAATAGTACGATTGCATTCAGCCTGATGCTTCCCATGGCGGGCATGCTGATTTTATTTAAAAACAAAAAGTTGATTATTGGAGTGGGCGTATACAATATTATTCTGATTTTTGTACAGAATATATTGGTTTACATGAGGGGACAGTCCGCAGATGGACATATGCTTCAGATGGAAATGGAAATGGCATGCACAATCATGTGTTATCTGGGATATGTTCTTGCGATCGATCATTTGACGAAATCAGACAATGCGATGATTGGTGCGATGAACAACAACCTGGATAAAGTCATTCATACAGTGGACAAGGTAAAGGTTGCGAGCAGTGCCATCGTTGACGGGGTGACAGTGGTGCGTGAGCTTGCCGACGAGAACAAGCAGGGCGCCATCGATGTCGTGGACAGCATGAACAAACTTTCTGCCAACAATACCACAATGAGCGAGAAGGCAATGTCCTCCCTTGATATGACGGAGGATATCAATACACAGGTGGAGAATGTCGCTTCACTGGTTACGAAGATGGCAGACCTCATCAACGAGTCGGCTACCCATGCAAAGACGAGCTCCAACGAACTTTCGGCGGTTGTTGATGCCACGAATGAGATGGCAGATGTGTCGGGCGAGGTTGAGAAAGTACTAAATGAGTTTAAGACTGAGTTTGACATGGTAAAGCAGGAGACGGGAACCATCGAGAAGATTACGGCGCAGACCAATCTGCTTGCACTAAATGCTTCAATTGAGGCAGCAAGGGCAGGCGAGGCAGGAAAAGGCTTTGCAGTCGTGGCAGACGAGATCCGGGATCTCAGCATGGGAACAAAAAATTCGTCCAACAGCATATTGAATGCGCTCAACCATTTGGAGGAAACTGCTGAGAAAATGACGGATTCCATCACAAAGATACTGCAGCTGATCACGGATGCACAGGGCATGGTCAGCCATGTCGATGAAAGTGTGGCGAGTATCAGCAATGAATCTGCGGAGCTTGACGATGGAATTCAGGTAGTAGAAAAAGCGATGCAGGATGTTGAGACGGCAAACCGCAGCCTGGTCGAGAATATGAAACAGATCAATGAGGTCATGGAGGTTATGACCCAGAGTGTGCTTGATTCGGAGGCGACGACCAAAGTCATGCTCAGCAAATACGAGGAGACTGCAAACAACGTGATCCATATTGAGGACGTTGTCGGCAAGCTGATCGAGGAGCTCGGCGAGGGCGGATTTATGGGTATCAAGGATATCACGCCAGGCATGAAGGTTTCTGTCTTTGTCGCTGGCGACAGAAGCCAGAAGGAGTATGCGGCGGAGGTCGTTGATACAACAGAGCACACCATCAGTGTGGGACACATCGCTCAGGACAATGATGTACTTGACACGCAGGACAAGACGAAGAAATACAATCTTCATATCATAGTCCACAATGCACTTTACATATGGCAGAATACCAGTATTGAACCTGTAAAGAACGGAGAGCGCGGTGTCAACACAATCCACATCAAAGGCAATCCAAAGGTAGTAAACAGGCGTAAGTATCCAAGGCTGCCGATAACCAATAACTGTCAGATAACTATTAAGGACATGAATTTCAGCTGCGACGGCAAAATGATCGACATCAGCGCCAATGGCTTTGCATTTACAACCACAGCGCGGGAGATACGCGAGGCAAAAGGAAAACAAATATCTGTTGCAGTGAGCAATTTCCCGATACTAGGAGGCAAGGCACTCGAGGGTATTATTATCAGAGTTTCAGACCACGATGGGGAGTATCTGATTGGCGGTCGTATGTATGAGGACAGCAAGGTACTTCGGGATTATGTGGCGGAAAGAACAAAATAGAGGCGTTTTTTATGACAGGTTTTCAGATCGATGCAGAGCATTTGGCATGGATTAACGGTGATGCAGATGATCCAGAAGATTTGTGTCTGCATGGAGACGCGATGGCAATGATTGGTGAGGAGTGCTTTACTTACCGATGTGCCGTCAGTTCGACAGCTTTGTATTTGTTGAAAACGCTGACACAGGATCACTTGATTTGGGAAGATGACAATCAGATGATGCCGTGCTGCGGGCATTTTATGATTGCAAATGACACACTTACGGAGGTTGCCATAGTTGGCTGTACGAATGGGATTGACTGGTCTGTGCTTCACGAGGGAGAGTCTGTGAGGCTGGTCACTGAAAGAGGGAAAGAAACGATTGTTTCCATGGAAGATTACAGGCGCGAAGTTTTCCGGTTTGCAGATAAGATTGAAGCATATTACCAGTCTTGTTCACCAAAGAAGTTCCAGGAAGATGAATATGACAGAACAGGCTATATTGCCTTTTGGAATGAGTGGCATCGCCGCAGGTCATTCATTCCATGATTTGTGGTGTTTCGTTCCATTTACATAAAATAGTCACAAAGACTGTGCTATAATGTGGAAAAAATGAAAAGGAGCATCAGAAATGAGTATTAATCTTTCAAGTCTAATGAGTGACTATTATCTGAGCAGTCTTTACCGTCAGAATAGTAATCTAAATTATCTGAGCAGTCTTTATGGTCAGAATAATAGTGCGTTTTATCTGGGTGGTCTTTATTGTCAGAACAATGTGTTAGGAAATGTGCAGTCTTATCCCAATTTTCAGAGTGTTTTTGCTGCGAGTCTTAAGGGACAGGATTTTCAGGGGTTATTGACAACACGGTTTCCCGGAGTGAAATATCATGTGATGGATACCTCCAGGATCAATGCATCTGCATGGGAGCGCAATGATTATCCGTTTGAAAAGTTTTTTGAGGATGAGATAGATGAATCTGTTCTGGAATGGACTCCGACATCACAGGATTCGTCCATGATGGACTCCAGGGTGCAGGCAAGATTAAATGCCGCCAGAGGAAAGTATGCAGTGATCGTCCCTCCGGAGCTGGAGGTAAAAATGGAAGAAGATCCCTCGTTGGCACAGGAGCTCATGAATAAGATATCTGCACTTATGATGCAGCAGGATACCGTGCCGGGTACGATTGATTCCTTTAACATCGCGTTTGACGAGGACGGAAATATCTCCAATTACCGCTTTTCGGGAGGCGGCGGACGAGTGATGTGGCCATCTGAGGAAGAGCAGCAGAAGAATAGAGAGGCACAGGCAGAGAACATGCGGCGGCAGGCACGGATTCATCACTTATAAATGATGTGGGCGTGAGACGAATGCACTATTATATATAAAACCTTCCTAAATTGTTCAATATATAAAATTATAGAACGGGGACAATCTGTTTTCAGATTATCCCCGTTCTATAAATCAGGAGCTGTAGGAAAATAAGTGATACAGATCCTTAGTAGTCTTTTAGATAGTTTAGTTCTTTGGTGGAAATGTCCTTCTCAAGCCACTGATAACGGAACAGGGAATAGCCGTCGTAACCGAGTTGTTTTGCGGTCAGATACTGATATGCAAGGTTGTTATCACTTGTCGCCCAGCCTAAGTCAGTCTTGGATTTTGCGCCGACCTGGTAAAGGGCAAGTCCGACATAGATTGGAAGGTCTTGTTTATTTATTTTCTGCCATGCAGTACATCTGTTTGTAAACATCTGCTCCGCGCCCTTGCTTGTCACATAGATGTCAGACCAATAAATCTGTGGCATAATGTAGTCAATATATCCCGGGGTGGATAACCATGTATCAATGTCTGCTCCCTGCTTGCGCGCATTGTCGGGATTTCCCGCAGGGCTGATTCCAAAGGTACAGTCAGGTTTTATGGATTTGATTGCCTTATACACTTGTGAGACCAATGCATTGACGTTAGCTTTTTTGGTTTCAATATTTAGGTTGTCTGCCATGCCGGACACATAGAAGTAATCGTCGAAATGAATTCCGTCTACATCGTATTTGCTGACAATTTCCCTGACACCGTTCGTGATCAGATCCCTTGTCTCTTGTTTTGCAGGGTCGAGAACCAGGCAGGTCTGCCTGGCGGAAGCCTTGTATTCGATTGTAAAGGGACGAAACAGTTCATAATAGGGTGTTGCCTTGAAACTGGCTGTCGATTCACTGTCACGAGAAAGCCGATAGGGGTTGATCCATGCTTCAAACTTCAGATTTTTCTGGTGGGCAAGGTCGAGCATGATCTGCAGGGGATCATAACCAGGATTGGTTCTGTCAGTGGTGAAGTATGCAGCCCACGGATAGTAGTCGGAAGGATACATGGCATCACCCAGGGCGCGAACATGTACAATAACAGTGTTCATACCGTATTTGATGACATTGTCATACATTTCAGAAACCTTGGTTCTGAAGTCTTTTTCATTTTTGTCTTTTAAAAGAACCTCGATATCCAGAAAAGAAATCCAGCATGCCTTTTTATTACTGACTGCAGGTGCAGCCTTTGCACTAATTTCTGTGGCAGGCGATATGACAAACAGGGAGAACAGCATAATACATGTTAACAAACAGGTAAGTATCTTTTTGTACCGCTTTTTCATTTCATTGAGTCCTTTCTGAGAAAATTTGCATTTATTAAGGTGCAACCAGATTTTTGTCAATGTACGCTTGTACAATGTCCCAAAAACCTTCATAGTCATTGTTCAAGGCAAGCTGGCTGCAGAAAGAATCATATTCCTCATCATATCTTGTTTCATCTGTATCGGATAGTTCTTTTGCTTTCCGCAAAATGTCAGCTTCCTGTTTTGCGCCGCATCGTTCCAGGGCATCTATAATTTCTGCACAGCGCTCGCTTAGATTGCCGTTTATAATATCATCAAATCCGTCCATCACTAAAGCTGTGTCGTATTCAATGACCGAGATGACATCAGATACAAATTTAGGATATTGATGTAAGACCTTGCGAACTTCCGGCTCTGAAAAAATATCTGCCATAGCTTGTAAAAAATCGTCTCCGGACAGTTTTTGTTCAAATGCCCTGTCAATGAAGTTCATTGCATTACCCCTCTTTCGAACCTGCCTGTCTGGCGTTGCGTAACATTACATGGCAATGGTGTTTCTTATTTTATGGAAATCCTGCCTAACATTTTTTGAGGTATCTAAAAAACGGAGACGGAGGGATTCGAACCCTCGTACCGGCATAGCACCGGTAAACTGATTTCGAGTCAGTCCCGTTATGGCCTCTTCGGTACGTCTCCATACTCTTATAATATACCAAAATATCTAATTTGAAAATACCCCAGTTTGTAATTTGTCAAATTTCATTCTGGTCGGTTTCCCAAATCCCTGATTTTACCTCCATTTGCCCGAATCAGCTGCCGCCAGCCCATCTGGGCAGCCATCTTATATAAGAATCTGGGAAAGGAGAGGGTTACATAATTGTTTTCTTGCGTTTTGTGCTGAATGATTTTGTCTGCCATTGAGCCAAGTGCCTTTTCGATGGGGGCTTTTGGACCATGCCCGTTTTCCATTGCTGGCATCTGTTGAAGGGCGCCGCCTCCACCGACACCGATGCCCCCGCCCCATGTGAATCCGGTCTTTGTACACCAGTTCTGTAAAATATTCAGCGCAAATTCAGCCTGAATGCCCTCATAAAAACCGCAGTTCACAATGCCATAGATCTGTACTTGGCGATCCTGCCAGTCAGTTTCTTCCAATTGAACAAGACAGGACAAAAGATGTGCCGGGATACCATCTGCATATAGAGGACATGCGAATATCCAGACATCAGTGTTTTTCAAAATTTCTAATATCTCTTTCGAAACATTGGTATTGTGCAAGCCGATTTCTTTGATTTCTGTTTTGGATGAAGTTATCAAAAATCTTTTTATGTCTGTCAGCAGGACTCCGCTGGCGCTGTTGGTAACCTTAGGACTTCCGTTAATCAGTGCAATTCTCATAAAATCATGTTCTCCAATTCCTTTACTGTATTGTAAAAACAGACATTTTTTACCAGACCATCATAGTTATCTGCATTCGCGTCTATGATATTTCGTGCAGTTTCTTTCTCGCGCTCTGTGATATGCGTTCCGTAAAAATGTGCGGATATTGTGATGATATTTTTATATCTGCGTTTATGGTGCATCTCACCCTTGCGAAGCACGAAATCCGGGTGAATGTAGGGGATTGCCCGATCCTGTACCGTTTTCACAAAGGGGCTTACACTGCCGTAGCAGCATTGGCTGATTAAGATCAGTTCTGTGCACTTGCCCATATCAATTCCGGTGCCTTCATAGCCGTCATGAATCACACATTTTCCCGGTGTCTTTACCCAGCAGCCAAAACAACCAATGCAGTGATGGATATTTCCCTGTGGTCTGATAACCTTGTAGTCTCCTTCGACAGGAATATTGAAATGTTCGATGTCTGTGATTATTAATTTCATTGCTGTTTTCCTCCATATATGAGTCTATCACAGATACACATGCGAGTCATTAAAATAAGATTAATCTTAAATTATGTCTGATTTTGAGTCTTTCTATGAATCTATTCATTGTCTGTTGTATTTTAGGCATGCAATCTTCTTTATTATACCAGTAAAGTATTGTATATTCAATCGATTGTTTGTTCGAAATAAATATACAGTAAACGACAAAAGTATTTGCCGTTTACTATAATTTATATCATTGAAAAAGAAATGGCAAATGAAAGCGTAAATAAATTCCGAACATATTTTTGCAAGTATTAATAAAGTGTGATAATTAAGATGAAAAGATATGCATTTACAGTTGTATCTGTCAATGTTATAATGAATAAAAATTTCGACGTGTTTCAAATCCGGGCATTAGAAGGCGCAAAACGGATTCACTCTGCTGTGGAAAGGAGAATTATTATGGCAGATTTATTGGAGAACCTGAATGATAAGCAGAGGGAAGCAGTGCTTGAGACGGAAGGCTATGTCAGGGTGATTGCGGGCGCGGGAAGCGGTAAGACAAAGCTTCTCGTGAGCCGTTATGCCTATCTTGTGCAGGAGTATGGTATTGATTCCTCCAATATCCTGTGCGTGACTTTTACCAATAAAGCGGCTGGTGAGATGAAGCGGCGGATTCGTGCGCTGATCGGGAGCGAATATGATTTTGGTCTCATCTGTACGTATCATGGATTTTGCAACCGGTTGTTGCGGGAAAACCCGGAAAAGCTGTTTCTGAATAAGCAGTTTCAGATCATAGACAACCAGCAGCAGAAAGCAATCCTTGGAGAGATCTATCAAAAGTATGAATTAAAGCTGGACTATGCCAGTTTTGAATCGATACTCAGGAAAATCAGATATGCAAAAAAAGATGGAACATATGTGACAAAATTGTGCAATCCGCAGCCATGTCAAATACTACATGAGATTAAAAAGCAGGACGACCACATCATAGAAGAATTCCTGCAGAGGCAAAAGGCGACTTATTCGCTGGATTTTCAGGATTTGATTGCGTTTGCGATTCATTTGCTGGAAACGGACGCCGAGGTGAGAGAGAAATGGCAAAACAGGCTGAATTACATTATGGTGGACGAGTTTCAGGACAGCTCGAAGGTGGAGATGCGGCTGCTGGATATTTTGTCAGACCGGTATCACAATTTAATGATTGTGGGCGATCCGGATCAGAATATCTATGAGTGGCGCGGTTCCGATGTGGGGCTTCTCGTGGATTTTGACAAAGATCATGAACCTACCCAGACGATTATTTTGAATCAGAATTATCGCTCCACACCGCAGATACTCAAATGTGCGAATACTTTGATCGAGAAGAACCAGCAGCGGGTAAAAAAAGATCTCTTTACAAAAAATGCAGCAGGTGCGCCTGTCATTCATTATCACTCCAGGAATGATTCTGAGGAGATGGATCATGTGATTGAGAATATCAAAAAGCTGCATGCGAGCGGAGGTTTTCGATATTCTGATTTTGCCATTATATACCGTTCCAGTTTTTTGTCCCGCGTTGTGGAGAAAAAGCTGGTAGAAAAGAATATCCCCTATGAGATCTTCGGTGGTGTCCGCTTTTATCAGAGAATGGAAGTATTGGATATTCTGGCATATCTGAAATTGATTGCATACGATGATGACATCTGTTTTCGGCGCATCGTGAATACGCCGCGCAGGCGGTTTGGACGGGCAAAGATGAATTTCCTTGAAGGGCTGAAGGCATCTGACAGGTCACTTTTTGCTGCCCTGTCAATGCATTTGGAGACGAAAGAGTTTCAGAACAGTGAGGCGGCGGAATTTGTTCATTTTATTGATTCCATGCGGAAACGATATCAGGAAATGCGGATATCCGACATTGTCAATGAAGTCACAGGAAATTCTGGTTATGAAGCATACATACGGGAGATGGGCGACGAGGAGCGTCTCGACAATCTTGCGGAATTTAAGCGCATCGCCAATGAGTTTGAGCGGGAATTTGGGGAGAACCTGAGTCTGGAGGAGTTCTTGCAGCAGATTGCGCTCCAGTCAGGAGAGGACAGGGAAGACCAAAAAGATACGGTGAAACTCATGACGATCCATTCCTCAAAGGGATTGGAATTTCCAGCAGTATTTATCCTTGGTTTTACAGAGGGCGTATTTCCTTCGTCAAAGACGATTGGGGAGCGGAAAAAACCAGGTCTGGAGGAAGAGCGCAGACTGTGTTATGTGGCGATCACCAGAGCGGAAAAATATCTTTTTCTGATGGAGTCAGAGGGGGCAGCACAGAATGGAATGCAAAAACTGGTCTCCCGGTTTATTGAGGAGATTGGGGAGACAAATTATGTTCGGATCGGGCAGATTTCGGAGGATCTGATGCATGAGAGCAGGCGCTATGCAGCAAATCTGAATCGTGAAATGCAAATGGAATCGGACGATACCCGCAAGGTCGGGGACGTGGTAGAACATCATATCTTCGGCAGGGGAGTGATCGAGGCAATCGATACAAAAAGGGCGAGCTATCAGATCCGGTTTGAAAAGCTTGCACAGCCAAGAAGTATCTCGATTCGCTATTTTGCGCAGAAGCATGAGGAGGAAAGTCTGAAGCCTGCAGAGCAGCCAGGTTCAGCAGATTACTACTGTGGAGGATAAGGAACTGTAGAAAAATAACTTGTGCAGACAAGTCAAGATGCATGAGTTATTTTCCTGCAGTTCCTAAGGACATTGTTTTGGAACACAACAATTCACAGGGAAAAGCAAACACTGTAATGGAACATGAAAAGTGATACAAAGCACAGATTCGAAAATGGAGAGGTGTGAGATTTGATGGGCGGAGAAAGGACGCTGGATCAAGCCAGATCACCTCGCTGTTCTCGTCATGATCTGAGGTGGGTTCGCCGGAAATGTAATCCGCTTTGAAGGCAATGTACCAGTCATGTGCATTGAATCGGATTCCAATGATATTCCTGGGCTCCACGATGATACTGGTCTCTTCGAGATATTCCCGTTTCACTGCTTCCTGCGGTGTTTCGCCAAATTCGACATAACCGCCGGGGATAATCAGTTTGCCTTTGCCAGAACCATATGTATGTCTTGCCAATAGGACTTTATTGTCCCTGATGACGACTCCTGTCACGGATTGACACCAGTTTGTGTGATTGTTTTCCATTTTTATACCTCCCCGCGTGCTTTGGCACACATACCAATCAATCGTTTGAAAGTGTCCTTCTTTCAAACCGAATCCTCCTGTTTGTCAGCAGAAAGCCATATTGTTCCGTGTATTTTGTTTTGTTTATTATGAAATTTGGTTCGTCGGAAATGCTCCATCTGCGATCATAATCGCTATTTTACAGAAAGACCGCACGTCGTCCTCTGGTCCGTTGAGAATCCGTTTGTGTGCTTTGGATATAGGATATATTTCATTATTATCTTTCTTCAAAGCCGGAATTCCTTCTTTGATATACCAGGTAAAGCCCTTTTCTTCCAGATGGATTCGCAGCAGGGTTTCACCTAGATAAATGCCAAAATGAACAGCGATATTCCACAAGGTATCAGCACCGTCCTCACCATCATAATTTTCCAGATTTTCATGGTAAATGCCTAAGATTTCCTCCACCTTCTCAATACTTTGTTCGGTGTAATCCAATATTATATTATTTTGCATCGCGTATACGACTGCCCTTTCAGCAATTTCTTGATAATTTAGTTCCATGTTAGCCTCCTGTGAGTTTGAGAGATACTGCTCATCGGTCAATCATTGCAGCAGGATTGTTAAAACAGATGCAGTTTCTAAGGTTTCAGCAGCAATTCTTGTGATTCCTTCCATATAGAATGCTGCAGCCTTCGTGTTTCATGTCTTGCCATGCCGTTTGTTTTGTGTTGGTAATTATCACATCTCCACCGCTTTTTTATTCCGGCGCGTCCAGCCTCGCTGCTATACAAATCGAATGCCTCATAGGGTGTTGATGGGCGCATGCTGCAATAGGGGCATTTCGGATCGCCGCATGCTGCGTCCAGCCATTCCAGGCAGGACATACATGCCCAGGCATCATATCTGTCGAATTCTATCAGTGATTTTTCCCCGCAAATTGGACAGATTGAGTCTTTTGCAATATAACCAAGCTGTTTCCACTGAAAGTATTTCTTGCGGGCTTTGAGATCGTTTTTTCTGTTTTTCATTTTCATCACCATTTTTAACATTATAAAATCAAGGATATCGCAAATTTCCTTTCTGGTATATTATACTGCAATGAATCGTTTTTCGTTGTTACAGATTATCAGTAAGGTACTGTCATTTCCAGATCGGAATACATCTTTATTATAACGGGAAATGGAGGATATTTCAATGAGGAAAAGTACCAATACTCTGGTATAGAATTCTGTCAATATTTCATCTAAAAAATATATTATCAAAAGTAATTTTCCACACTTTCCCTCATGTGTGATATAATGTAGAGAAATAAAGAAAAACGGAGATTTGATTGCTGCAGTCAAGACAGATATTGAGGGATAGGAGGATTCTATGGATCAATCGTTTTCGGAACGTTTAAAACAATTATGCGATGATTATTACTGTGATTACCAGGACATGCCGCCATGTCCAGTATCTTCATATACTCGCATGAATTCATTACTTGGAGGAACACGAAAGCCAACGATGGAAGAGCTGGTAAAAATATCCGAGGCTTATGATGTGAGCATAAATTACCTTTTGACGGGTGATGAGCTCTTTCCGAGTCTGCACAGACTTAAGAAGAAAGAAGCAGAAAAGATTCTTAGTACGATTGAAGAATTAAGACCAACGCCGGACATTTGAAGGCTTTTATGAGATAAAATATGAAGCCTATTAGAACTGTTGATATTTCTGTTCCTGCCTCTCTGGAACGGATTGCGGTGCTTCCGGCAAAGAATGTATATCCGGCGCATCATACTCTGGATATTCAGCCTGAGATTCTTGTGCGTATGAGAGATGCACTTAGAAAATTAAAAACAGATGGAAAGCTGCATCATGGAAGCGGTACATTTGATTATGGTGACTGGGCATTATGGATATGACAGATGTCAATCCAAATCTCCAAATAGTTGTAGTCCTTAACTGCTATGTATTGTCCAAGCCGCATGTATTGATTTCTCCCAGTCTAAATAATCCTTACAATTTCCCGCAGCGACCGGATTGTATGTGTCTGACCATAATTTAATGCTGTATCTGTGCGGTTGACCAGAACGGAAGTGATTCCAAGCTGGTTTGCCCCGACAATATCTTTCTGCTCGTCCCCGACATACATCATTTCATCGGGTGACACCTGCAGTTCTGTCATCAGCCTTTGAAAGCCTGCACTGTTTGGTTTGCGGTATCCAACATCTACAGAGGTCAGTGTGATGTTGATCAAGTCGGAGAGCACAACGATATCCCGCAGGCAAAATTTATTGTCCATACCATAGGCAACGTCTGTCAACACGCCGATTTTAATTCCTGCCTGCCGCAGTGCAAGCAGAGTGTCCTCCGTATCAGGATAGGGAGCCGCCTCCGCCTGAAAAAAGGAGTAAAAGCCTGTTTTTAAAGTATCCATATCAAAACAGAGCTGCCACTGGACTAAAATCTCACTGAAAATCGTATCAGCAGATACCTCGTACTCCCGGTAATTTACCCGTGTATTATATTTTAAAAGAATTTCAATTGCTGAAACAGCCATCTTTTCCGACAGGGATATACCACAGCCCTGTGCAGCTTGTTCCAGTGCCGGGCGGTATAGTGCGCGCCAGTTTAAGGGATTGCGATAATTGATCAGCGTATGTCCCACGTCAAATCCAATTGCTTTTATCATATGTGTATCCTTTCGAAAACTGTCATTTGTCATTGATTGCGATATCATCATTTTACGATAGGTCAGACATAATTGCAATAATAAACCTCAGGTTGATTTTTCTAATTTATTCTTAAATCAATATGTATTGTAAATTCAAGACAGCGCACCTAAAATATAGTTACAGCGCTGAATATTAGAAAAGAAAAGTGTTTTTCATAGCTGTTTTAACCATGAATAGTAAAACGGGAACAAAGCGTGAAAAATGATATACAGGAGTTGTCTGAACAGCGAATCTGGGCGTACGACTGGTTTTGCAGTTTTGAGCAGGATTGGAGGATCATATGATTGATTTGGGAAAAGTTGGACAAAGGATTGCGTCCCTGCGAAAGGAGCGGGATATACAGGAGAACAGCTTGCGGAGCGGCTGCAGGTGAGTCCGCAGGCGGTCTCAAAATGGGAAAATGCCAAATGTCTGCCAGAGACAGCGATTCTTCCCTCTTTGGCGGAAGCACTTCATTGCAGAATACTCCGTCACCAAAAGATATCCTGAAAACCTCTCTTGCCACACTTATTGAATCCTTCCGAGCCGAACAGTGCCGCGGTTATTATCAGGGAAAAGGGGCTTACGAGGCGTGGATCAAAGGGCTTTCGCAGGAGGACGACTTCCTGATTGAGTGTGACAGGGAAAATGTCATAAGGCGGCTTGCAGTCAATGATAGTATGCTGTGCAATCTCATGGACGCACGCCGGGCAGCGGCTTCTTATCTGCGCGAGAATTGTTCCCTGCTCACAGAAAAGAGACAGGAATGTCTGGCAAAAATAGCAGAGAACGAGCAGACAATCGCCGATATGGTTTCCGCATTTCGGGACAAGGTATGCAAACCAGCTGATTGTGACATTTCCTGCAAGTCAGTTAATCCCTTTGGCGTATCAACACCACAGCTTCGCAGGGAGCAGACCAGTCTGTTGGAAAAAGCACTTGTTTTAGAGGAGGAAAATTGTCATCTAGCGGAATCAACCTTGGAAATGATGGCTTCGTAATTTTATTTTCACATTGGGAAAATTGGGCAAGTTTAGAACGTATGCCTTAAACTTTCCTGATTTTGATTATTTTTTTGAAATGATTTACATATTTGCAGACAGAAGATTATTAACATTTACATTTTGGCCACTAAATGGTATTATTTAGACAAGGTGAGTTTCCGTTACGTTATGACTGCTGCATAGCGAAAATGTAATGAAGGAGAGTCACAATAGTGTATATCAAAGGGGGCTGTTTTGGATGAAAAAGAAAGTTATAGCTGCATGGTGTATTTTTGTGGTATGTGTGATTGCAACTGTTGTGTTACGGTTTTTTGTAGATGCACAGGAAGTGGAGTATGAGGAAGTTGAAGTAATGATTCTAAGTGCAGAGACAGAGCGGGGGTATGACATGCAGACCCATTCCAGCTATGAAGAGCACGAAGTCATGGTTGATTACCAAGGTGAAACGTTTGAACTTGAGAATGTGTACGAAACATATACATATCATGAAGGAAGAAAGACGACAGCATACTTATCCAATGGCAGGTTGTTTGCAAATGTAGAAGGCGTATCGTCCTCAACACCACTTTTTATGGTTTATTTTGCATTCCTGGTCGGATGTCTCGTCCTGTTTTTCGTGGCTCTTTGTTATACAGGAAAAGCATTACAGGAAAGACTGGCGGCAAGGTAGATAAAAAGTGGAGTAATGGACATTCATGAAGGAACTTTGTTTTCGTTGTAATCAGAAAATTGGATATTGAGGAAATATACAAAAATAGCAATTGGGACAAAATTGCTGTTTTTGTGTTGGAAGGCATTATAATAGTTTGATGGAATGTGTCATTAGGAGATGATTAGGAACTGTTCAGAAATAGACAAGTCAAGATGCACAGGTTATTTTTGAACAGTTCTTTAGAGGGGAAGCGGTATAGAAGATGGATATAGACGAATTTCGTGCGATTCGATATTTTCATAAAAATTATTCCAATAACGACATGTATATGGATTTTGATTTAAATGAGCGTATTGAGTCTTTTCATATGTACGAAGGTCGGGAAATCGTTGAAGCTTTTAGAATAGAAATAGAAACATTGTATATGTATTTATCAAATGACATAATGTCTATAAAACAAGTCGCTGATATTCTCGGTATAAGAATTTCTGCAAAGAGAGTTTCTGACAGAGCAATGGACGAAATTCAGTTATTCTTTAAATGCGCCGAAAAAAGAAAATTTAGGACGATTTGGTACTTTTTAAACTGCTATCTGGGCTGCTATATAGATTGGTATGATTTAAAAAACTGTATTGAGGACTTTTTGGCGCGGGAAAAAATCGAAGTTCTTAAAACGGAAGTCGAAGTGCGATATATCGTAAATGATCCCGAACTTACGAAAGCTGTAGCTCGTTTAGAAAGTCGCATTGAGAAATTTTATATGGAGGAAAATGAGGAAAAAGTAAAGGCTTTTAAAAAGGAAATAGAAACAATGTATATATTAATAGATAACCCCACGCTTATGAAAGACGTAGCTTACAGATTTGGCGGAGATATCAGAATGCCTGTCAAAAAAGCGGTAAGTGTGATAAAATTATTATATGATAAAGCATCAAAAAGGTAAAATGAAAAAAGTAAAATGAAAAAATAAAAATAAAGTAAGATTACAGTGGAGGGATTCATCAGATGGACATTACAATTGAGCCGTTTCAGTGGGTTTGTATGGAAAATGGAGGCGCATCTGTCGGTTTAGATGTGGGTGCGTACAGGAAAGAGTTTTTTCTGAAATACGCTGAGGATTTCGAAAACGAATGCGGAAATGGATATGACTGGGAACTTTTTGCGGAAAGATATATGAAAAAGTGTTTTCCTGACATGGCAAAGAGTATACAGTTTGATTCCGAATCAGAGCTGTTTTGCATCTATTCTGAGCATACAGAAATTCTGGGAAAATTCGCGCGGGAATTAAAGAGAGTGACAGATGATATCGGTACAATGGAGAATGTCTGGCAGGAAGTAAGAAAAAGCTATCATGTGTATGCCGCAATGGAATATATATCTTCTAAAAAAGTAGTTTTATCTTATGCAGGAGTGACGACATTGCCATTGGAAGAACGTTTGAAACAGCATCAGATGAATGGAAAGAATTACATAAAATTATTTTTGGTCGATACATTTATGAATCTGGATGAGGCGAGGGGATATGAGGAGGTAATTGAAGAAATCATGACAAATCCCGCGCTGAATAAAGAGCATTTGTTTACAAATGAAAACAACAGTTTGCACCCATATGGAGACAATGAGCTATATGAAAACGCTACAACATGGGCAATTGGTAACATGAAAAACAAAGGTTATATATCTACAGAAGGCAAACTGGTTGTTTTTGATGCTTTTTACAAGGCGGTGGAAGTGCCTGACTCCTTGAAACTGCCAGATTCCAGCGTGAATGAAGCGGATAAAGAAGAAACTATTTTTCCATTTTACACAATGAAATTGGAAAATGGTATGTTATCTGCATGTCTGGATACTTCGTCATACAAAAAAGAAGTCTTTGACAAGAGAAATAGCGAAGGAATCATGGGGAGCGGATATGACTGGGATAAAACTGCCAGTGTACTGCAACAGGAACTCGGACTGGATCAATTTGGCGATGTGTATTTTGATTCAGAGGCGGATTTATTTTGCGCATATTCAAATAACACTGAAAAATTGATGGAATTTGTTTTAAAGTTAAAAGAATTATGTGAAAATGATGCGAAATTAGAGGATATGATCAGCAGGATATAGGTACGAAATGGATTATGTGGAATAGCAATGGAATGGTCTGAGAATGAGCAATCAGGCGTATTCTTTTTTTAAATATCGGACTGCAGGTGTTAGAGAATATTGGATTGTTGATCCGACAAAGGAATTGATCATGGTATATCAGTTTGAAAAAGAAACAATGGAGCAGTATTCTTTTGGCGAGAAGAAAAAAGTCACGAACCACCAGCCCTGCTGGTGGTTTGCTGTTGGCCCTACTGGGCCGATGTTACTTTTCCGCCTAAAGG